>JAZFYO010000169.1:0-4488 GCA_036443615.1 Binatia bacterium
AAGAAGGTCAGGAGCGCTGTCGAACCCAAAGACCGTGACAACGCCTCAGCCCAACTGAGGGAAGTCAACCGTATTATGGACAAGGCCGTAAGCAGAGGAGTCCTCAAACACAAAACCGCATCCCGCAGGTTATCCCGCCTGACACGCGCAGTTAATCAGCTCAACTAAATGCCAATAGCTCAGAGTCGAGAGCTAAGCGCCATGCTCTTTGCGCTCTGCCCTTTGCTTACTGTCTACTGCTTTCTGCTAGCTGCCATCTGTTCTCCGCTGGCTCTTAGCTATAAGCTCTCTGCTATTGGCGCACTAAAACATCTCGTTGATCATCCGATGCAACTGCCGAGCCATATCCTCTACTAACTCCCCCCTAGCCTTGCCACCTAAAGTTTCTGTCAGCTGGATATCGATAAACTGAGGCACGTCCACCGCATTTAAGGTGCCCCTTTGAAACTTAGACGAGGTGGTCACCACAGCTCCCCTAGATCCGCTATAAGTCTCCACAAGCCTAATCCCCTCGGTACGCCATAGAAGCTCATCGGGAGAGCGCCGCCTAAAGCTTAGGTCCACAACCAGAACGATTTCATACTGAAGAACCTCATCATTTTTATTGACCGAAACAACCCTGGTCTCCAAAGAACGGACCACGCCGCTGAGTATCGCATCCGAATCCTCCAATTGATCAGCGACTCGGACCCCCCCCTTTTGCCGAAATTCGGTCTTCAAGGCCGAGGTGATCTCCCGATCAATCCCTACATCATTAGTTTTAGTCGCATTGACAAACGGCGAAAACCATACCGCTTGAATATCCTTTGGGACCCCTCCTCCGCTTCCCGAAAACTGATAACCACAACCACCCCCCAATGTCATCAAAAGGACTACGATGGAGCTAACCCAACCGATTTTAGATTTTGGATTTCGGATTTCGGATTTATGATTCTGAATTCTGGTTTCTGAATTCTGAATTCTGATTTCTGGGTTCTTTTTCAACTTTTCATCTCCCCATTACCGATTTTAGATTTTGGATTCTGGATTCTGGATTTTCGATTTCGGATTCTGCCCACTAACCATGACCACTGACTACTGACAACAGACTATCTAGAGCTTAGCGCAATGCGCATAACGCTCAGCGTAGAGGTCTTATCCTCCTCAGTCCTCATCACTCGTTACTCAGTCCTTAACACTTCTCTACTTCTACCCCCTACCCCCTATACCCTACACCCTTTCTTCACTTTTCTAACTTCCCAATACAATGTTAACAAGCCGGCGGGGAACTTGCACTACCCTGCGGATATCTTTCCCTCGTATAAAATCTCCGACTTTCGGATCGGCCAAGGCCATCTCTTCAATGAACTTCTCGCCGGCATCTGCTGGGACCGTAATCCTTCCCCGCACCCTTCCGTCCACTTGGACGACTATCAGCAATTCTTCCTCCTGCAATGCCTCAGCGGAGTATTCAGGCCAGCGGACCCGTTCTAACCCTTCCTGATGGCCCAGGTTTTCCCAAAGCTCACTGGCCATGTGTGGCACAAAGGGATAGAGCAGAACCACAATGGTCTCCAGCCCGTTCTTGACCAACGCCCCAGCCTCCTCCTGCACCAACTCGTCCCTGGCTACAAGGCTAAGGGCGTTATATAGCTCCATGACGGAAGCGATTGCCGTATTAAAATGATACCTCCCCTCGATATCGTCCGTGACCTTCTTGATCGTGCGATGGATCTGGCGCCGTAGTTCCTTGAGCTCCGGGGGAAGCTCTGTTTTGGATGGATCCGAGGTCGAATGAAGAAGGGCATCCCGATGCTGAAAAACGAAACGCCACAGGCGGTTTAAAAACCGATTCGCCCCCTCCACCCCCTGGTCACTCCAATCCAGGTCTTTCTCCGGCGGGGCCGCAAACAGACTAAAGAGTCGGGACGTGTCTGCACCGTAGCGCTCAATCAGGAAATCCGGATCCACCACATTCCCTTTAGACTTTGACATCTTCGCCCCGTCTTTGATGACCATTCCCTGAGTCAGAAGGTTCGTGAAGGGCTCGCTCAATTCTAACCATCCCATATCCCTCAAGGCCTTCGTGAAGAACCGAGCATAGAGTAGGTGAAGGACAGCATGCTCGATTCCCCCCACATATTGATCCACAGGCAACCAATAGTCCACCCGGGGTTTATCGAACGGAGCACGGTCTTCATCGGGAGAAGCGTAGCGGGCAAAATACCAGGAAGATTCCACAAAGGTATCCATCGTATCGGTGTCCCGCCTGGCCGGTCCCCCACACTTGGGACACTTGGCCTTGAAGAACTCTGGGAGTCTGGCAAGGGGAGAGCTTCCTTCTCCGGTTAGCTCTACATTTTTCGGCAGAACCACGGGAAGCTCCTCTTCAGGGACAGGAACCGAACCACAGGAGTCACAGTAGAGAATCGGAATCGGGGTTCCCCAGTAGCGCTGACGGGAGATTCCCCAATCCCTCAATCGATAGCTGATGGACTGTTTCCCCCATCCCTTCTCCTCAAGGTAAGCGACGACCTTTCCCCTCCCCGCCTCACTGGGAAGACCTGTGAAAGGACCACTCGAGGCCATCACCCCTTCATCCAGGTAAGCTTCCGTCATCCGTTCTCCATCGAGCATTTTGCCATCTGGTTGGATCACGACCCGGATAGGTAGGCCGTACTTGCGGGCGAACTCAAAATCCCGCTGGTCATGGGCCGGCACGCCCATGACTACCCCGGTTCCATACTCCATGAGGACAAAGTTGGCGAGATAGATCGGAATCTTCTCCTGGGTGAAGGGGTTGATACAATAGGAGCCGGTAAAAAGCCCTTCCTTTTCCAGCTCATCAGTCCCCCTACGGGCTTGATTGATCTTTTTAATCCGCTCCACAAACTCCCTAACCCGAGTCTCCTGTGATGTGCCCTGGGAAAGCTCCAAGGCTAGTGGATGCTCGACGGCAAGAGAGGCAAACGTGGCTCCATAGATCGTGTCCTGGCGTGTCGTAAAAACTGTCAGTTTTCCTTCCCGGTCCACGAACGGGAACTGGATCTCCGCCCCGAAAGATTTCCCAATCCAGTTCCGCTGCATGGTCAGGACTCTCTCAGGCCACCCCGGAAGACGATCGCATTCCTGGAGCAGCTCTTCCGCATAGGCCGTGATGCGGAAAAACCACTGATTAATCTCCCTCACCCCAACCTCCTGCTCACATCGCCAGCAGTGTCCTCCCTCAACCTGCTCATTGGCTAGGACCGTCTGGCACTTATCGCACCAGTTAACGGTCGATAGCTTCTTATAGGCCAGGCCTCGCTTGAACATCTTGATAAAAAAGAGCTGTTCCCAGCGGTAATAGGCCTCGTCACAGGTAGCGAACTCACGGGCCCAATCGTAGCTGAACCCCATCCTCTTGAGCTGCTGCCTCATATTGGTGACATTTTCTAGAATCCATTTGGCAGGGTGAATCCCGCGTTCAATGGCCGCATTCTCCGCGGGCAGCCCGAAGGCGTCCCAACCCATGGGGTGTAGGACGTTGTAGCCTCTCATCCTCTTATACCGGGCGATGACATCGCCGATCGAGTAGTTCCGTACATGACCCATATGGATCTTGCCGGAGGGATAAGGAAACATTTCAAGGAGGTAATACTTCGGCAGGGGTGAGGCCTCTGTGGCTTGGAAGCTTTTGTTTTTCTCCCAGAGCCTTTGCCATTTCTGTTCTATCCTATCCGGCTGGTATTTCCCCTCCATCAACACCCACCACTATTCCTTTACGCCGGTAGAGGCTGCGACGTGATCCAACACCCCGTTGATAAAGTTAGGCGAATCCGCTGTACCATAGCGTTTTCCGATCTCGATCGCCTCATCGATGCTGACGTTCAGAGGAATATCCGGACAACACAACAGCTCAAAAGTGGCCAACCGTAGAATGTTAAGGTCCACTCTGGGCATCCTGGTAAGCTTCCAATGATCGGCGGATTGTTCAATGAGCGAATCAATCTCCACCCGATGCATGACGACGCCGAAAACCAAGCGGCGGGCAAATTCTCTTGCCTTTGCACTTCCCTCAAAATGGCTCCAAAAAAGATCCAGGGAAGCCGGAGAAGTATCCCTCGTCATCTCGATCTGATAGAGAGCTTGCAAGGCAAGTTCCCTGCTTCTTCGCCTAAGACCCATAATAAACAAAGAACGTTTTTAGCAATCAGCTCTCACAATAAAAAAGAGCTGATAGCGAAGTCGAAGACAGGGTGTAGGGGGTAGGGTGTGGGGTGTAGTCTACACCTCTCAGTCCTCAATCCTAGTTACTCAGTTCAGATGCTTTACATAACACTGACTACTGACAACGAACTATCGAGAGCTTAGCGCCATGCGCTTTCTTCCACTCAACACCCAACACTGATTGCTGCCTGCTGTTTACTGATTTCAGCCATCCGCTCTCGGCTCTCTGTTATACCCCCTATACCCAACACCCTCTGCCCTATACCCTTTTTCCTTTTAGGAAACTTCTCTGCTCAGACT
>JAZFYO010000170.1:0-6900 GCA_036443615.1 Binatia bacterium
TGCGATTGATGCCGAAGCCCGCCTTGTCCTCCGCAAAGATCGGCTCCTTACCCAGCTCTCGACAAAAGGCAGTGACCCTTTCCCAGGTTTCCTCAGAGGTAAGAAAACCGCGGATCACCTCGCAGCCTACCTGAACGGGAACAGGATTCATGAAGTGCATCCCCATGACTTTTTCCGGGCATGGGGTGGCACCGGCAAGCCGCGTAATCGAGATAGAAGACGTATTGGAGACGAAGACGCCACGATAGCCCATTTGAGTCAGGGCGGAAATCGCCTCTTTTTTGACAGGCTCGTTCTCCACGATCGCCTCGATCAAGATGTCTCGATCCAGCAGATCACGACGTTCCGTGGAGGCCCGTAGCCGTCTCAGTATGTTTTCCTTCTCCTCAGGCGGAACCCCTGTTTTACCGGACGATTTCTGATGGCTCTCGACCAGACGCTGCAAGCTCCCCCTGATCCGCTCCATCCCCTTCTCGAGAATCACCGCGGTTACATCGATGACCACCGTATCGAAGCCCCGAGTAGCGGCAACCTGAGCGATGCCGCCTCCCATAAGCCCAATACCCAGAACTCCTACTTTTTCTATTCCCGACCGTGTCGACTCCACGTTAAATCCACTCCCACTTTCCCTACCTTATATATATTACTCCTCTAGACCTCAATCCCCTGTCGATTTCCTCGTGCCTCTCTGGTCGAATTTTAACCAAACATATTTGACATTTTCCGTTGAATTTGGGTTTAGGGAATCGGAGGAAAGATAACTCTCGCAAAGGCGCAAAGGACGCCAAGGAGGAGGATCAAAAAAGTTTTCTTTGCGGTCTTGGCGTCCCTTCGGCTTTGCTCAGGACAGGCTTGGCGCGAAAAACTTTGTTGAAGTCGTTCTGTTGAACATTTTATCGGTAAGAATCTAAGACCGCCTCTACACTTGTTCCACCATCATAGCCACAGCCTCCCCTCCCCCGATGCAGAGGGAAGCGACCCCGCGCTTCTTATCGAGATCGATGAGCGAATGGATCAACCGTGGTCTCTTCCGTGGGCTTGAGGGTTACAAAGGCATTGACCTCTTCACCCAGGTCAAGACTGGGCACTCCGATCACTGCAGCCTCGGCGACTGCTGGATGGGAGAGCAGAACCGTTTCGATCTCTTGCGGAAAGACAGAAAATCCACCCCGAAGAATTCGCTCCCGCTTCCTCCCCACAATCCGGATAAATCCCTCTTTCGAAACGCATGCCAGGTCGCCTGTCTTGAACCATCCGTCCGACAAGACCGCGTGGGTTTCTCCGGGTGCATCCAGGTATCCGTCCATTGCTGTCGGGGATTTAATCCACATCTCGCCCATCTCCCCGCATGATAACAACCGCCCGACATCATCCACCACCCGTAACTCAACGCCCGGAACCGCTCGGCCAACGGCATCGGGAAAGTCTGTCGGATCATCACGAAAATAAGAAATGGGGCGAGGGATCTCCGTCATCCCGTAGCCGCGCAGAATCCTCGTCCCTGTTCTGGCATGCCACTCCTTCAACAGCTCCCAGGGACACGGTGCCGCTCCCGCAACCACGAGTTGCAGACTCGAAAGGTCGGCACTGGCGAATGCGGGTGAGGAAAGGATTCGGCGAAACATCGTTGCGACACCCGGAAAGACCGTCACCCGGTGTTGCTCAAGCGCGTCAAGGACCGCCTCTGGCGTGAAACGCTCGACCAGAGTTACGGTCGCACCCAGCAGCAGGGGCGCCATGAGTCCTCCGTTCATCCCGAAATTGTGATCAAGGGGCAGGACTCCCAGGACGATGTCCTGGGGCGTGAGCCCCATGACCGGCTCGCCCCAGAATCGATTTCCGCAGGCCAAAGCACTGTGGCTGAAAACGGCTCCCTTCGGCCGCCCTGTACTTCCCGACGTGTAGACGATCAAAGCAGGAGAACTCGTAAGTCGTGGTGTTACCCAAACATCCTCCTCCGCCTTCACATCATCAATCTCATCAATGACCAGTCTGGGCCTGAGATCACCCAGGATCTGTGCAAGTTCCTCCTTCTTATGCAGCGGACTGAGCGGGGTCACCGTGGCACCGAGCTTGAGAATCCCTAGAAAAGCAACGAGAAAGGTCCAACGGTTCGGAATCAACAGTACGATTCTGTCGCCAGGCCTCACCCCTTGCTCAGCGAGAACGTGAGCAAAGCCTGACGCCCGCTTCTCAAGCTCTGTCCATGTAAGGCACCCGCCCTCCCAGACCAGTGCGGTCTTTTCGGCGAAACGATGCACGCTGGATTCCGGGCGGCGGGCAAAATTCTCCTGCATCGGCTTACCGGTAAAAATCATCGGGACCAATACGGAGCCATCTCCGGGGCCTTACAGCTTAGCTCCCCCCATAGCTGTCGTGGTCAATAAAATATGGGCGGAACACCGAGGGTCAATTTCAGTGTCCACCCCTTTTCCGTAAAGGATATTGCTCCCGTCGAGCAAAATGATGGCGTTTGACACGAGCGTTCCGTCGGAAGTGAAAAGGACGTCGCCGGAAGGGTCGCCGTGCTTTCTGCACAGGATATCAAAGAGGTCTCGCACGATTGCCCCCACCGGCAGGGTCACGCTCTCCTCTGCCACCCTCACGACGTTTCGAATGAGACCAAAGTAAAGTACCTGAATGGTCATGTCATTCTTAGTTTGATCCGTCATTGGTTTCCCACGGAAAGCTCTTATTCATCCTTCTTTGTCACCATAGAAAGAGGCGGCAGGGAGAGGGATCCGGCGAACCGCCTCGGTGATGCCGTCTACCTCGCCATTGGAAAGCGGAGAAACATAGGGTTGGGCAGGATGGCGGGCCACCGTACAGACCTGGACCAGATTGATCTTTCCCCCTCTGGTCACGATCTCACGAAGACGGCTGCAATAGGTCGTGATCTCGTTTTTATCTGGCCCGGTGCCTCGAACCCTCATGAAGAGACTCTGGATCACAACTGGGTAACTCCGGGCCACGTCCAGGATATTGTTCAGGACCTGCTGGAAGGGAATGGTGGTTAGATCCACCAGTCGATAGTACTCATCGGTACCGGCATCCAGCTTCGCCCAGATCTCCCCCCTGTGCTGACCCAACAAGCCCAGGGCTTCTCTGACCTTTGGCCGATGAAACATCGCCGCGTTCGTGATGATCACGATCTTCAGGTGACCAAGGCCCGATTCTGCTCTGAGCCGGATCGCAAGCTCTACTGCCTCTTTAAAATAGGGAGACGTGGTAGGCTCGCCATCACCGCTCAATGCAATGTCCATCACCTGACGATACGGTTCAGGGATACCGTAAAAGGGAGGCCGCTTGAACAGGTCGCCGCTTTTGACCCTGGCCAGCAGGTCCCTGAGTTCCTGCTCGAGGATTGTAAGATCGACCCTGCGGTATCGTCCGGGGACGCTTCGGTCAACCTGGCAATAGACACAGTCGAAGTTACAGACCTTGTCCGGATTCAAGTTAACGACGATAGAGACGCCAGCGGAACGTCGGTTGAGAACCGCGTATACGTACCGATTCTCGTCGAGATCCCGCCGGTGATCTCGAGTAGTAAGCGTTCGTAGAGCCATTCTCCTCCGCGCATCAGGGGAGTGAACCGGGTGTCGGGGTCGGTGGGCGAATAAGTTTGCTCACCCTGACCCTGACACAAGAATCCAGCGCAGCCGAGAGGGAATCGATCCTTTCCAGCGAATGCGGAACGAACGTATTGAAGTGGACCCCCTTCCCGTGGGAGAGCGCCAGCCCCTTGCTCTTCCTCCCGAAGCAGCCCGGTATACCGATCACCTCCGGGTGAATGCACTCGGTCAGAAAGACCTGCCCCTCATCGGTGTACCCCTCCTCCGATTCCAGCCGGACCCAATCCCCATCTCGAATCCCTCTCTCCCGCACAATCCTTGCGTTGAGTACAACGCAGTAGGCATAAGGATTTTTCTCGCTCAACGGGGCAAGAAGGCTGTTGTGAGAAGTGTAGCTTAGCGAGTGAAAAGGCAATTTAAAGTTCACAACGAAAAGATCGTACCCATCATGTGGGGAGGCGTAAGCCTGGCAGGGCTTCCAGCCCACCAGCGCCTGGTAATCATCCGTATCCCACTGGATTCCCAGGTCTCCGGTCACTTTTCTTATCTCTTCCCCCGCGTCAAGAAAGTACTCGAGATAAAGTGGGATCCTCGGCGTGAGAAAAATCCGCGGGTATGCTTCTTTGACGGTTTTCCGACCGCTGATGACGAAACCATTTTTCTTGAACCAATCGATCCCTTTTTCCGGGCCGAACCAGGACTTCTGCAGTAGTCGGCCATCTCCTCCCAGTTATATTTCTCCGTTGGTTTGTAGGCGAAGGGCACTTTCAGATCGAGGGTCCCGTTCAGCAGCATGTCGATGTCAGCTAAGAATCCCACTCGCTCCGCCAGCTCGAACAAGACCTCTACCCAGGGCCGGGCCTGACCACGAGGGGGGACTACGGGCTGGCGTAACATCCAGTACCAGGAGCCTTCTCCCGCCCCCATAAACTCCGTGGGCTCGTTCGGAAACGCGTCGGGCCGCTCCAGGTAATGGGCATCGGGCAGCAAGAGATCGGCAAACGTGGCAGTCTCGCTCATCTCGCACGCGAACGCTACGACAAATGGGATCTTCTTGAGCGCCTCGGCCATCACGTCCGGGTTATCGCAGGTCATAAGGGGGTTGCAGCGGGAGACGATCAGCATCTCGGGAAAATAGGAGAACTTGAACTTCTCCGGATGAAGAAGCGTCTCCGTAAAGAACTTCGTGCCGTATGGGGCTACAGGGCATAGATCGATTAAATCGAATCGCTCTGGCGGCTTTACCTTGGTTGCGGGATAAGGCGGTTTTCGCAGCCGGGCATAGCCCTGTGGAACGAGCAATCCATCTGCAGAGGCGGCCGGAGACCAATGCAGCGGTTGGGTTTCAGATAGAGGGTGCTCCCGAGATGCCCTCCCGGGACATCGATCGCCCCGACGATAACGTTCAGAAACTGAATGGCAAGACCGTTCAGCATCGTGTGCTTATGCGCTATGGCCCCTCGATACCAGCTCGCGGCAGCAGGCCGGAACGGAAGCTCCTTGCCATCAATCGTGACGGTGCTCCCGATCTCAGCGGCATGGCCAAACTCACGGGCAAGGCGTCGAATCGTCTCCGCCGGGATGGTTGTGACGGAGGAGGCCTGCTGCGGGGTATACTGGGTGACATGCTCCTTGAACAGCGTGAAGGCTGTAGGAATCTCCTCCCCGTTTATGGAGTACCTGCCTTCGAGGGCCATCTGTGCAATTCCCGGATCATCAAACGCGATGGCCTCTCCTCTCGACAGATCCCACGCCAGAGGCTTTCCACTATTCTGGTCGCGCAGATACCGTCCGTCGCTGCGGATCAGGTACGGCTCGTTGGTGAACTTGCCTAAAAACTCCCTGTCGTAGATTTCCTCCTCGTTAAGGAGGACATTGATCATGGCGAGGGCTAGGGCCGCATCTGTACCGGGACGGATGGGGATCCATTCATTGGCCTTCGAACCTGCGTTGATCCCAACCGGATCCACGACGATCAATTTCATCCCATCCATACGGGCATCGGCCATGTTAGCAGCCAGGTCCATAGGGAGGTGATTCACCACCGAGCCGTTCTGGGTACCGAACAACATGAGATACCGGCAGTGGCGGACATCAGGCTCACCGAACCACGTCCCATGGGTGAGATAGGTCACCGGGTGAAAGCAGTTGCCACAGAAATAGTTGGCCGCTCCCCCCCACTGGTTGGGAGTTCCAAAGGCCGCCGCCCACGCCATCCAGAAGACACCCGACTGCGCCCTGGTATCGAAAGAGGCGAGAACAAGCTTGCGGGGATCCTCAGAACGAATCTTCTTCAGTTTATCGGAAACGATCTCAAGTGCTTCGTCCCAGGAGATCGCCTCCCAACCTGGATCAACGTCAAATCCCTTATCGGGGTTCGTCCGCCGCATAGGGGCAAGAAATCTATGGGGATCATACAGGGACGCATGACCCGCGTTCCCCTTCGCACAGATCTTCCCCCAATTTTGCAGGCAGTCTGGATCGCCCTCGATCTTAACAACGACTCCGTTGACTCTGTTCATCCTGATGCCGCAGGTGTTCCAGCACATGAAACACGTGGACTTGATCCACAAGTGCTCTTCGCCCTGATCTTTCATAGGAACAATCATGAATGACCACTAATAAAAGCAAGCTTTATGCCACACGCTACGTAACTATTATGTCCTATATCAGGCAACCGCTTTCCAATTAATGGGAAAGGAGAGCACAGGTTTTGCCGTTTCTGAGAAAATCGTTCGCCCATTTTTTCGGGCGTCATTTCGGGGGTCAGACAGACCCCATTGACCTCCTCGGTGACCTCCCCTTTTCTCAGAAACCGGCAGTGAGCACGTGATTGGGAGGCTAGAGGTCTTTACAGGAGCTGACCTATTACTAAGAAGTTCATAAGTAAGTAGCGGTTAGGCAACCGAGGGGGGAGCCCTGGGAGATCGCGGGCACATCCCCTTCGGGATTGCGAATTTCAGATTTCAAATTGTAAATCTGAGATTTGAAATTCCGAGCGTAGCAAGGACCAGGTGGCCTACAAGGCAAAGGCCTATTGACCGTGATCGGAAGGGCTCGGCCCGAGGGATGACAGACTATGTCACGTGTCAAGCTACTAATGAACTCACTAATAATTGATTGGGCAGTATCGCCTTTTACACAAGCAGGGTAGAAACCGTCGGAAGAAGATCATGCGTTTTAATAAGGGGAATACGGGGGCGATTCCAAGGATACAAGACAAATATTATCAAAAAAAGCATAATCAAGTTATATCGACCACGGGGTTTGAAACGCAGGGGCCGATATAATTTGATTGTAAATTCTTCGTGATCTTCGTGTGCCTCGT
>JAZFYO010000171.1:0-4930 GCA_036443615.1 Binatia bacterium
GGTATGTTGCCTCCCGATGAGGCTGCCAGGGATGCTCAGGTATGGGTCGAGCGAGGATTTCGTTCGGCAAAGATCAAAATAGGGTCGGGCATTGTCCCGGATCGGGATAGGGTCAAAGCGGTGCGGGAGGTCGTGGGGAACAAAATGGCTCTCAGAGTGGACGCGAACGAAGCCTACCAGGTTGAGGATGCCATTCGCTTGGCAAAGGCCATTTCTCCGTTCGACATCATCCTTTTCGAGCAACCCGTCCAACGCCGTGATTTGGCTGGTATGGCAAAGGTGAGGAAGGCAGTGGATATTCCTATCATGGCTGATGAATCCGTCCTCGGGCCTCAATCCCTAGTTGAGATCATAAAAAAGGATGCGGCAGAGATCGTGAAGGTCAAGGTGATGAAGCAGGGAGGTATCCATCGGACCTTTCAGATGATTGAGATGGCAGAGGCCGCAGGGATCAGGTGCGTGATCGGTCATGGTTTCGGCCTTGCCATCAATACACTGGCCGAAGTCCATGTCGCTGCAAGCTGCCGGAACCTGCTTGAGGGGTGCGAGTTCGTCGGACCTCTCAAAATAGCGCAGGATGTAGTTAAAAGACCCCTTCAGATGGACAGTGGCAAGATCAAGGTCCCTCAAGGCAACGGCCTTGGAGTCGAATTGGACGAGGACAGGCTTAAACAATGCATCATGGCATAGATTGTGATTCTTCCGAGGGTAACCCAACCCAAATCGTCAATCCCGAGGCCCGGCAGAAGCGCATGGCCTCCGGTGCATGAAGGCTTCCAAGATGGCTAGGTTGTTGGAGCACCACGCTCTGGAGCTCTTAAAGCGGGGTGACGTTCCGGTCCCGCACTTTCAGGTCATTTCGACTCCTGTTGCGGCCGGAGAGGCTGCGACTCAGATCGGGTGCCCCGTAGTCCTTAAGGCCCTCATCCCGGTTGGCGGAAGAGGGAAGGCCGGGGCGATCAAAATGGCTGAGAGCCCCAGTGAGGCTTCTGAGTATGCCCGGGGACTGTTGGGTCGGTCCATTTTAAATTTCCCGGTTAATGAGCTTCTGCTTAGTAAGGTGGTAAGAATCGCCAAAGAGTTTTTTGTGTCCATTGCGTTTGACAGCATGAGCAGGAAACCCGTTGTGCTTTTCTCTTCCATGGGTGGCGTCGATGTCGAGACTATTTTGCTGAAAGATCCGAACCGGTTGATTCAGATGCCGGTTGATATCTCTCTCGGCCTGCGACCTATTCAGGCAAAAGAGATCGCTGAAAGGGCAGGCCTCAGAGGAAAGGTTCTCGAGGAGGCCGCGCAAATTTTTACTCGACTCTATGGGGTCTTTCGCCGGTATGATGCTCAGACGGTAGAAGTGAACCCCCTGGTGTTAACCGACGAGGACCGTATGGTGGCCGCATCCGCCGTGATCGTCGTTGATGATCAGGCCCTCTATCGCCATCCGGAGCTGGAAGGCATTGCCGACCCGGAGCAAACCAACGGCTGGAGGCCCCTCACGAAACTCGAGAGAGAAATCCGTGCCATCGACAGAATCGATGCAGGCTCGGCCATCCGCTTCAATGAGTTCGAAGAGGGCGACATCGCCTTTATGATCACAGGGGGCGGAAGCGGCTTGCTTTCTTTTGACTTGATCAAACGATTGGGCGGCAATCCCGCGACCACCTTCGATATCACTCCCGGAAGGGTGGAAGAGAAGATGTACCTTGCCACCAAGGCCATCCTTTCCAGGCCCGGTCTTAGAGGAATGATCGCCGGTGGCAATATTACCAATTTCATTCCCATCGACATCAAAGTAAGGGGAGTCGTAAGGGCCTTGAAAGATCTTGGGGTAGACCCTAGGAAATTTCCTGTCGTCTTTCGTTATGCAGGCCCTGGAGTCGAGGTGGCGAAAGAACTAGCCTCAGAGATGCCCGGTATTGAGTTTTATGATGCGGAAAGCTCTTTGGAGGAAGCGGTTCGGCGGATCGTGGAGTTGACGAGGGCAGAATGAGTATCCTTCTTGACGATCAGAGCCGTGTCTTGATCCAAGGGATCACGGGTCAGCAGGCACGAACGCATGTACCTTATATGGTCCGGTATGGTACTCAGGTGGTGGCAGGCGTTTCGCCTGGAAGGGAAGGTGTCTCGTTAGACGGGATACCGGTCTATGACAGTGTGAGGGCGGCGGTCCGGGATCATCCCGTGGATATCTCCGTGTTGTTTGTTCCTGGCCGGCGGGCCAAGGATGCAGCTCTGGAGGCCATTGAGAACCGAGTCCCGCTTGTGGTGGTGTTGGCCGAGGGGGTGCCGCATCATGATGCAGCGGAGATGATTGAGCGGGCTTCCAGGAAAGGCGTACGTCTGATTGGACCCAACTCCCAGGGAATGATCAGCCCGGGAAAAGCAAAGCTGGGCGGCACCGGCGGGGCAGAGCCGGACCGCCTTTATATGCGAGGCCCGGTGGGTATTATCTCGCGCAGCGGTGGTATGGGTGGGGAGATCGGTAACGCTCTGACCCAAATAGGCATAGGTCAAAGCTCCTATGTATCCATTGGCGGTGATCTGTTGATCGGGACGGGTTTCGTGCCGCTCTTGAAACTTTTCGAAGACGACCCCGAGACCAAGGCCGTGGTCCTTTTCGGAGAGCCAGGAACAAGTCACGAAGAAGAGGTAGCAGAAATGATCCATCGAGGGGGCTTTTCCAAGACGTTGGTAGGGCTGGTGGTAGGCGAGGCCATTGAAAGCTTACCAAAAGGGATGAGCTTTGGTCATACGAGTTCCATCATTGAACGAGGGTTGGGATCACCAGTCCGGAAGAAAAGACTTCTCAGGGAGGCAGGGGTCAGGATTGCGGAGACTCTCGCTGAACTCCCAAGGCTTGTTGAGGAGGGGCTTGGACTCTAGTCAGCCGCTGGATTTTAGTAGATGTGCTTCCTCGGGGAAGTGACCCTTCCGGCCGTGGGAGATGGGCGAAGGGTTGAATACATGTTTTTGGAACCTGTCGCATAATTAGGGAGGATGATCATGTCAGCCAATGACGTGGATGCACGAATCGACGAGTTTGTTGCAAAGACTCGGGAGATGACCGGTAAGGAGGTTCGTGAAAGGGAACCGTGGAACACCGAGGCCTCGGCGGATGCTATCCGTCATTTCGTCTATGGCACGGACGACGGAAATCCTCTTTGGCTGGACCCTGATTATGCCGCCAAAAGCCGCTTCGGAAAGCTCGCAGCCCCGCCGGCGTTCTTGGTGTCTGTTCTTTACCCAATTCTCCACGGAGCCGCCATGGACGTGCCACTCTCCTCTTTGATCGGTGGTCTGGAGTTCGAGTGGTTTTTGCCTATTTTTGCCGGGGATCGATTGCGTGCTAGAGCCGTACAGTCGGACATGTACGAGAAAAAAAGCAAGAGCGGGCGCCGCCTGGTTTTTGTGATCTCTGAGGTCACTTACTGGAATCAGGATGACGCAGTGGTCGCTAAGGCGATCGGGACCATGATCCGCGCGACTCAGGTAGGTACAGAGCTTCTGTCTGATCAGCCAATTCACCAGTGCAGTGACAAGGAGTTGGAGGATATCGATCAAGCTATGAAGGCGGAGGGGCGAACGGGAAACCGGACTCTTTGCTGGGAAGATGTCTCCGTGGGACAGGATATTCCTCCCATTGTCCGGGGTCCCCTCACCATCGGTGACATGGTGTGCTGGAACGCTGCCCTCGGTCCCTCTTACAAGGCGGGGAGGATGGGCTATCTCGACCTTCTCAAGGCACCTCACGGAGCGGTCCGTAACCCGATCACTGGCTGGAGCGTCAAGTTTTCACAGCAACATGAGGATTTTAATTTGGCGGCACAGCGGGGAATGGCTGGGCCATTCGATAATGGCGTGATGAGATTTGCCTGGGTCAGCCCCTTGGTAACGAACTGGATGGGGGACGGTGGATTCCTGCGCAAGCTCTATGTCCAGGTTCGGACACCCAATATCTATGGCGATGTCACATGGTATCGAGGAAAAGTGGTGGGGAAAGTTCGGGATGGCGAACCGGTGGTGAAGGTTGAGATCACAGGAGTTAACCAGGCAGGTGAAACAACCACCCAGGGTAGTGCAGATGTGGTGCTGCCAACCCGAAGTGGGTAAAACCCGACCAACTCCGAGGCGGCCCGAACGGACCACGAACAAACTCCATTTCAACTTCGGGATTTCCAAAACTCACTCTTGGGACTCAGGTGTTTTGCAACATTCACGATTTACTTCACTAGAACTGTCACCCCAGAGATCCGCATTGTCGGCGGAAAAAGATTTTCTATGTTCGGTGCAGACTGAAAACATTTAGCAACGAGATCACAGATGAAAAAGAAATTGAACTATCAGAACATAGAGGTTGGTGAGGAGCTGGGTAAGAAGGAAGTGCTGATCACAGATGAGATGATCCAGGCATGCGCTAACGCCATCGAAAGCAAACACCCCTGGTATTTTGAAGACTCACCCTTTGGGGGACGCATCGCACCTCCCACTATTTTTGACAACGATACCCTGAGGATGTTGGATGAAAAGTATCATCGTTTTGGAAGCATTCATACCAGGCAGATATGGGACTTTAAGAATCCGGCAAAGTTGGGCAAGAGAATCACGCTCAGCGCCCGGATAATCGATAAATACATCAAGCGCGGACGAGGTTACCTCACAATGGAACTGGCGGCAATAGATGAGGATGGTCTTGAAATATGCCGGGGGTGGCATACATCGTTGATCAGTCTGGAGAAAGGGACAGGAAAATGACCAAGGCCGACAGAAACCTGGGAACCGGCTTCGACTTCGAACCACGCTCCTACGAGATCACGCAGGAAAAGATCAATATTTACTCCCGCTATGTCTTCCATGGCAAGGATACCAAGAATATCCACACAGATGATGAAACCGCCAGGAGAGCAGGTCTTCCCAGGGCTGTTGCACAGGGCCG
>JAZFYO010000172.1:0-15040 GCA_036443615.1 Binatia bacterium
GCCCCACGCGTAAAAAAGGCTCATATAGCCGCGTATCTTGGCGAAGTGTGTCCGACCGAAAAAGTCGACGACGACCGCCCAGCCGACGGGGAAGGTGGTTTCAACGGGTGTAAAAAGTAGTATGAAAAGCCAGAGCAGCCACACCGAGTCTCCAAATATCGGCAGCAGCATCGCCCCGGCGCCAGTAAACAGGACAAACGCAAGCAGGTGCGGCTTGTTCATCTTGTCGGCTACCCAAGCGATGAGGAGCGTGGAGGCGAAACCGAAAAAAGCAAAAAATCCAAGCATGAAGCCCGCCTGCTGTTGGCTCATTCCCTTCCACACCATGAGCGGTATGAAATGGGTTGATATCGCGTGGTACGAGGCATTGCGAATCGCGGCTGCGATGACTAGCGACCAAAACGCGAACGATCGCATTGCCTGGCCCAACGTCACGCTCACTTCGGCTTGTCGGCCTTGGTCAGAGTCTGTCTTCCCGCCGTGCAGACTTGGCCGAATGTCGCCGTCGGGCAAAAGACCCATGCTTTCAGGCGAACGGCGGATCATTAGACACAAAGGCACGCCGATGAGCAAGAACGAGATCCCTGCGATTACGGCTCCCCAACGCCATCCCCAACTATTTACGACGACGCTGAGAAGTGGGGCAATGAGCACTCCCCCGAGGCTGAAGGCCGCGCTGTTGATGGTAATAGCCCGGGCGCGCTTGCGAATAAACCAGGTGCTCACCAGCACCATCGGAGCATGCATGAAGCCGCCGGCGTGAGTCAAGGAAATGACACCGAGATAAACGACCAGAAAGGTGGTGTAGGTGTTTACGGTGGACAGGATAAGGTAGCCGATACCCATCAAAAAAACGGCCGCCAGCATGATCGGGCGGGCGCCGTACCGGTCAAGCAAATGCCCCACGATGGGACCCTCGACGGCGCCTTCGGCGCGCGCCAGAGAAAAAGCAAAAGAGGTAGCCGTGCGACTGAGTCCCAGATCTTTGCTCAGCGGCAGGAAGAACACGGTGAATCCGAAGCTATGCAGCCCGCTGCCGAGGATCCGCAGGGCCGAGGCTACAGCGACCATGCGCCAGCCGTAGAACAATCCTGTTAGTTTACCGAGCAACGACTCGACCCCTTTCGTAGTTTCAAAGAATAACTTCGCGGGTTTCGTTGAGGCCGGTGAGACACCTCGTCAACTGCTCCGCGTTGAGTTCCAATCCGGAGTGGGGAAAGCGGAACCAACTTATATCGAACACGCGGTTTGAATCCCCGTGTTCGACCAAAGGGAAGAGCTACCGCTTCTCCCCTTTGGAAACCCCATCGGCTTTGTGCCCCCCTCAAGAGGCGGGGTTTGAATTGAATCAAATTATGATTTCTGGCGGGAAATCACACCCCGATCCTCAAGCTCGTTAACTTCGTCATGGCTGTATCCGAGCTCGGCCAGAACACTCGTCGTATGCTCGCCCAGGAGGGGAGGCGGATGGGCTTCTAGTTTGGGCAGATCAGCCATGCTGACTGGAGGTCCCACAAACTCCAATTTTCCCACCACAGGATGGTCAAGCCTTTCGATCAGACCAAGCTGCCTGGTCTGCGGATCAGACAATACCTCACCCACGTTATAGAGCGGTCCCGCGGGGACATCGTTTTCGTCGAACCTTTGCAGCCATTCAGAGCGCGGCCGGCCAGAAAAGACCGTTGAAAGCTCGGCGTGAAGCTTATCGTAATTATTACGGCGGCTGTCCCTCGTTTTAAATCTTTTGTCATCCGCAAGATCCATGCGATCCACTGCCTTGAGAAGGGCGAGCCAAAACTTTTCGGGGACAGAGCAGTGGACCACGAGCGGCAACCTGTCTTTGGCCAGGAAGGCAAAAGCCTGTGCGTTGATGACCCTGGCAAGCCGTGTAGGCACCTGACCTGTCCGCAGATAACCCGCAGCCGTCTCCCCGATAAAAGATAGCGTCGCCTGAAGCAATGAGGTCTCTACCCTTAATCCCTCTCCTGTCTTTTGGCGTGCTAGAAGGGCGGCCAGGATCCCATGACTGGCAGAGAGACCCGTAATGTAATCCGAAAGGGCTATTCCCATGACCTTTGGCTGCTCGGGATCGATCAGCAAGCTCAGAAGCCCACCGGTAGCCTGTCCCAGCGTGTCAAATCCCGGCTTACTCGCATAGGGCCCCGTCCGGCCAAAGGCAGATATGGAACAGTAGACGAGCCTGTAGTTTATCGCCCGCATTGCCTCATACCCCAGTCCAAGATTTTCCGCAGCCCCCGGACGGAAGTTTTCCACAAAAACATCAGCGCTCTTAATCAACTCTATGCAGATCTCCTTCCCTTTTTCCTTCTTGAGATCGACGACAATACTTTCTTTATTGCGGTTCAGGTGGGCGAAGTTCGAACTGAAAAATGGATCCGGGGCAAAGTAACGATAGGGGTCGCCATCGGGCGGAGGCTCGATCTTGATTACCCGGGCACCCAGATTCGCCAAGAGCTGAGACGCATAAGGGCCTGTCACGAACGTTGAGCATTCAATCACTTTTATGTCTGTTAGCGCTCCGGCGCGCATTGCCATAGTCCTCGTGGGTAATCTTTCACGGGGCTACCGGGAAAGTCAACTTGAATTGACCCCGAGCCGAAAAAATAATCGAGGGATTTCCGGTGTTGAGCGGCTTAGGACACCAATTACCGGCATTTTGATCGTCGGTCTGCAACTAAACTAAAGGTGAGTTGCTGATTCATGCTTGAAACAGGTATTTGTTGCGGTCTGATGATCATCAGGGAAGATTTCTTTGACTGATTAATTTCGGATCGGGGTTGATTCAATGTAAACCCCGCCTCTTGAGGCGGGCACAAAGCCGATGGGGTTTCCCCCGTGGAGTCGCGGTCCATTACTCCACAGGGGGGAGAAGCGGTAGCTCTCCCCTTCGGTTGAACACGGGGATTCAAACCCTGTGTTCGATATAACTTGATTGCTCTTCGATGAGACAAGCTGTATCCTCAATAAAAAGTCCAAAAAAATCAACGTAAAGTGTGTGCTTGATATGGGAGCCACGGGATTTTTTTGCGGGTTTCCGTGGCCCGTTGATCTTAAGGAGTTCTCCATGAGGATAACATCGCCCTTACCGGTGTTCTGCACAGCGGTCCTGGGTCTAGCCCTTCTGATCTCATCCGCTGGATGTCAAACTGGAGAGGAAAAACCGATTATTCAGAATGATTCCCTGGTTACTATCGAATATACCTTGCTCGATGAACAGGGCAACAAGATCGAATCCAACAAGGGAGGGGACCCCTTAAAGTACACCCACGGCCAGGGTGAGATCATGCCAGGACTGGAGAATAGACTTGAAGGGATGCAGGTGGGTGAGCAGAAAATCATCCGTCTCAAACCCAAAGACGCCTTCGGCCCCATCCTCCCCGATGCATTCCAAGAGGTGCCACGGAAAGACATCCCCGCCGAGGGCCTGAAGGTCGGTGCTGTCCTATTTGCACAAGACGACCAGGGGCAGAGCATGCCCACGCGAGTCCACAAAATCAAAGAGAAGACGGTTGTTCTGGACTACAACCATCCCCTGGCTGGAAAGACGATGAATTTCGAGGTCAAGGTCCTGACCATCGAGCCTGCTCAGAAAGGATAATCTCCTTCTTCCCATAGCCGGGCGCGGTTGATTGATTGTAAACCCCGCCTCTTGAGGCGGGTACAAAGCCGATGGGGTTTTCAAAGGGGAGAAGCGGTAGCTCTCCCCTTTGGTTGAACACGGGGATTCAAACCCCGTGTTCGATATAACTTGATTGCGGAACGGCCCGCTACTGACAGGTCCTTCCCTCTCTTAGCTCTAAGAACCATTACTCGCGAGATTCGGGTGTAACGGTTAGTTTGACGCGCCGATCGCCTCGCAGCACAACCATCTCTACAGCAGCGCCGATCTTTAAGGCATCCAGAGCATAGGTGTAGTCGTAGATGTTCTCGATCTTCTTGCTTGCAAGTTCAACAATGGTGTCGCCTCCCTGAGCCCCTGCACGTTCCGCCGGTCCTCCCTTGACCACACCCGAAAGCTTGACGCCTGTGACGTCCCCTCGGGCATAATCAGGAATCGTACCCAGGTAAACCCGCATTCTTGCACGGCCTCTAGAACCGGCCGCCCTTTTCATAGCGATATAGTCCGGAACATCCTCTCGGGTCGCCAAGGAACGTGTTACGGACGCCAAAAAGCGCGCGATTCTTTCCGTACCCGGGTAATTGATCTTGTCCGTCGTGTCGCGCGGGGTATGATATTCCTCGTGCGCGCCTGTGAACGCGTTCAAGATCGGCACACCCTTGAGATAAAATGAGGTCGCATCGGTGGGGAGGTAACTGTCATCCTGAGCAACGATCGGTAATGCGACAGGCGCATTGTGGCGCTCGATTTCTCGG
The DNA here is from genome assembly GCA_036443615.1 of Binatia bacterium. GTDB lineage: Bacteria > Desulfobacterota > Binatia > UBA9968 > CAXXLF01 > JACZXR01. The sequence goes on from JAZFYO010000172.1 coordinate 4,396, forward strand.
GTCCAGACCGAACTCGAACCAACCCCCTGCATGATGAGGGCCTTATCGAGCCGGCCAATCATGTCCATGTTGAGGTATGCCGCTATGCCCGGGGACAGGTTGGTTGGCTCTTCCTTTTTGCCGCCAAAGGTACGCGTGAAATAACTCGAGCCCAGCAACCCAAGCTCCTCCCCCGACCACGCCGCGAACAATATGTCTCGCCGCAGGTGTAACTGACCCTTTGCCTTGAGGCCTTTCAGATACTGGGCTACCTCAAGCAAACCGGCCACTCCCGATGCATTGTCGTTGGCACCGTAGTGGATCAACCCTTTCTCATCTCCACGGGCAAGAGAACCGGCACCGAGTCCCTGCCCGAGATGATCGACGTGCGCACCAATAACCACAGCCGATTGGGTGGCGGTTTCCCCGGCATCCAGCCGCGCGAGAACATTTCGACCCGTGCGCTTCTCCTGTACAATATCAATGTTGGCCTCGAGCGTTACCTCTGGTAATTGAAAGCCTATCGTCGGTTCTCCCCTGTCCAGCACATCTTGCAGTTCCTTCAGGCTCTTCCCGGAGGACTCCAACAACCGCTCGGCGAAGTCGCCTTTCACCGAAATGACACCAATGCTGCTCCCTGCCAGCGATGCGTCGAAGGAGAGCTTGACCAATTCGTCATTTACCTTTGAATTGGGTCCACTGACCACAATCAGACCGCGTGCTCCTCGGTCACGAGCCACCATTACCTTGTGCCGGAGACTCGCATATCGAGCGAGATCGTGACGCCACTCCTGCTCGATATCTCCGGGCAGATAGCGGAAGACAAGGACCCATTTATCTTCCGCTTCGAGATGGATGAAGGAGTCATACGCTTCGTGCCCAGCCGTTGCCGGGGCTACGATGCCGTAGCCTGCAAAAACTATTTCCGCTGGACTGACAGGACCAGTCTTGGAAAAGGGCAGTGGTCTCCAGTCCCTATCGACCGTAAATTCCAATTTCTCTTGGGAAGCGCCCGAGCCGAGCACGAGACGATTCTTACTCCCTAGTGAGACGCCTGCCGTGAATTCAAAGCTCTGGAAGAACGTGCCGTCATCGCCCGCTGGTTTGAACCCAAGCGATTGAAAGACAGAGGCCACATAATCTGTTGCCCGCCGCTCCCCTTCGGTACCGGTAAGGCGGCCATTCATTCTTTCTGAAGCAAGCATGGTGGTGTGGAGACGCAAATCATCCCTGTTGATCTCGGTTACGGTTTTATTGCCGTCCAGCACGGGCGATGATGAATCCAGAGTCGTTCTGGAAAGCCCTGCCTCTTCTGGGGCAAGTCCCAGGACTCTGCGTGCCTCCGCGTCGTTCCAATCTGAAAAAAAGATCTGCGAGCGCTTTTTGGGGGTGCGATTGCTCGTCCATGAAAGCTTGTCTCCATTTGGGGAAAAGGCCGGAAGCCCGTCAAAGCCATCCGCGGTCGTGACGCGAACGGGTTCGGACTTGCCCTCACTGTCTACCAGGTAAAGCTCGACATTCTGGAATCCGTTAAGGTTGGTGGAAAAAATTAGATAATCCCCCGTCGGATGATAAAAGGGCGCCCACGACATCACCCCCAGACGGGTAATCTGTTTCTGGTCTGTGCCGTCCACGTTCATGGTAAAAATCTCGGCGGTTGCTCCATCTTCGGAGAAACGTCGCCAGACAATCTTTTTACCGTCAGGACTGAAAAATGGACCGCCGTCGTAACCCATCTCCCTTGTCAGGCGGTGCACACCGGTCCCGTCAGCATTCATGATATAGATGTCCATCATGGCGGATTTGTCGCGCTTAGTGACTGCCTGATTCCTAGGGGAGAGCTCCTCAGTATAGGCATGGCGGTTTGAGGAAAAGGCGATGAGCTTCCCATCTGGTGACCAGGATCCCTCGGCATCGTAGCCGAGGGCACTAGTGAGTTTTTTTACAGGACGGCCATCCAGACCAGCCTCGAAGATGTCGTAATTCTCATCATAGTCCCAGGAGTACCGATGGGGCTTACCCGATGCACGTTTTTTCAGTTCTTCGTCCTGCTTCTTCCGTGAATCCGGATCAAGGTGAGTAGAGGCAAAGAGAACCCTTTGATTGTCCGGATGAATCCAAGCACAGGTTGTCTTGCCGTACCCGGGAGACATCCGGCGTATGTCTCCGGTTGCCAAGCTCATCAGATAGATCTGGAAGAAGGGGTTTCCGGGCTCTCGTTCACTTTGAAAAACCATCATCTTCCCGTCTTGACTAAAGTAGCCTTCGCCGGCTCGCCGTCCCGCAAAGGTCAACTGGCGGGTATTGGAGAGCAGCACTCGCACGTCTTGGCGCTTATCATCCAAAGACCCAGAGGGTGTGACGGTTTGAGGAGAGGCATTCGACATGGGTGGCCGGGTAAATCCCGCAAAAACAAATAAGAGCGCGACCAGCGCTTGGAAGGCAAAACGAATCGATGCAGGTGTGCGGCTAATCATGCAAACTATACTATTGGGCGCAAAGACGGGGGTCAAGGAGAGGGAGAAAGGCTTTTAAAATTCTGTAAATTATATAGAATGGCGGATACCCTTTCCAACTGAGGAAAGGTCATCCGATGACAACCTTGCAGGAATTTGCGGAAAGAATACGGCCGTGCCGAGAAATAGTCTTCTTCACCGGCGCAGGAATCAGCACGGAATCGGGTGTGCCCGATTTCAGAAGCCCGGGAGGCATATGGACGAAATACACCCCCGTTTACTACTCGGATTTCATAGAAAGCGAGGAGGCCCGGATCCGCTACTGGAAAATGAAAAAAGAAACCCATGAGCTCTACAAAAACGTGCAACCCAACATAGGACACTATTCTATTCAGGCCTTTGAAAATCGTGGGCAGTTGCTGGGCCTGATTACACAAAACGTCGACGGACTGCACAGCCTCGCCGGGGTCTCCGAGGAAAAAATAGTAGAGCTACACGGTACAGACCGAAAAGTCACCTGCCTGGGCTGTGGGCGATATTTTGGAACCGAAGAAATATTAGCAACGATAAGGGGAGACTTTACCCCTCCCATTTGCGATAGCTGCGGGGGCTATCTTAAACCGGCAACCATATCCTTTGGTCAGCAAATGCCCGATAAAGCCATGAAACGCGCCCAGACGCTGTGCGAAACGGCCGATGTTTTTATCGTCGTGGGCTCTTCGTTACAAGTACAACCAGCCGCCTCATTTCCCGTGCTCGCGAAGCGAAACGGCACCTATCTAGCGATCATCAATAGGGACCCAACCCCACTGGACCCATTGGCGGATTATACTTATAGAGGCGCCATAGGAGAATTCTTCAAAGAGCTAAGTCCCTTGGTAGTTGATGCCTGATGCCGCTACGCCCACCAGGTGGCCTTGGTGCTTCCAGAGCCAGGCTCTAGTCCTCAAGCCGCTGCGTCAGTCTTCCCGCTCCCCGGTAGGGATCGGACCCTCTCAGCCTGCAAGGAGCGCAGGTACTTGAGCACTTCGGCCAGGGGAAGCACGTCGGCGTACTTCTGATTCATATCAAAGAGATTGATGGCATGGGCTGCTTCGTGGCGGTCGAAAACGCATTCCTCCACAACGATCATACGGAAGCGATTCGTGCATCCATCGACTACGGTCGCGCGAACACACCCACTCGTGCTCTCGCCGCAGGTAATGAGGGTATCGACGCCCAGGAAGTTCAAGTGGCCGATGAGCGGTGTGCCCCAGAAGGCGCTCGGTGAAGTCTTGCGCAAGAATGCCTCGCCGGGCAGGGGTTTTACCTCATCGACGATGTCAAACCGACGCTTGCGGCGGTCACGGGCCTCAGGGCTCATATTCTCCGGTGCTTCCCCGTCTCGACGAAAAGACCACGGCTCCACGCCAGATCCGTCTAATCCCGTGATGTGGATGATCGGGATGCCCACCTCCCGGGCAGTGCTCAGCAACGATTGAATGCTCGGCAGCGCGTTCCAGCCAGCAAGGCCGCAACTTCCCGGCCATGTCTTTATAGATTCCAAGATCGGCTCCGGCCTGTCTCCAAAGACCCACCGGTACAGGTCAACGAGGAGAAGGGCAGGTTTCGTTCCGAATTCAACGCTCCGAGGGGTACCCATGGCCAGATGCGCACGGTCCTGCTCGGTGAGAAAATGATCCCAAACTCGCTTAGACATTGAACACCTCCTCTAATTTTATCTTTCTAATCAAGTTATATCGAACACGGGGTTTGAATCCCCGTGTTCGACCAATGGGGCGAGCTGCCGCTTCTCCCCCCTGTGGAGTAATGGACCGCGACTCCACGGGAGATACCGCATCGGTAAAGTGCCCGCGGCAAGCCGCGGGATATCCTAATAATCAAGATGCTTGAGCAACTTTTCGGGGAAGTTGTGTGACGGTTTCTTTAGGAAATTCCTGCTCAAGGCACCACCGGGCTATCTCACTGCCGGTCGCAAACCAAACCTTCTCGCGGCTTTTCATATGTTGTATCAAATCGGACAAGGCCTTCGCCCTCCCTGGCCTGCTGGAGACATAAGGATGAAACTGAAACGGGCAAAAGGTGGGCGCAATCTTTGATTCCTCATATAGCTCGTTAAAGAGCGCCTTCCACACGATCAGTGTATCCTGGGGGTTTCCCGAATCCCTATGGCCATAGGTCCTCCCGTCCCCAAAGGGCTGGCGCGGAAGCTCGACGAGTTTTCGTCCCTCACTCTCCCATATAAAAGGAAGATCATAAGAAAATGAGTTGCTGTTCCAAAGATACCCTTGCTCCATTAGAAGCTCCAAGCTGTTAGGACTCTGTGTGCATGATCGCCAACCCACGGGGCGTCTTCCCGAGGTCCGTTGAATCATCTCTGCTGCCCGGAGAATCACCTCCCTCTCTTCCCCTCTTGCTAAATTCCTCGCCACCTCGTGGTGATAGCCGTGCCCCGCGACCTCATGCCCTTTAGAAACAATAGCATCGACCGCTTCAGGATACCTCTCAGCGATCCCCCCACAGATCATAAAAATGGCCTGTACCCCTTGCTCGTCTAAAATTTTGAGGATCCTCCAGATCCCTGTCTTCGGTCCATACTCGGCCTGTGTAAACTCCTCATGGTTGATTTTCCCATCTGGAAGAGGCCTGACGTCCTCCCCCCCTTGAAAATCAAACGTTAACGCCACTGCAATTCGGCACTCGTCCGGCCAAGAAATCCTTCCCTTGAAATGATGTTCTTTTAACATCCCAGGCACCTCCTATTTTATCGAAGGCCTCCGTGAAATCCGCATCTCTCACCCTATTTATCACCATAGAGGTAAATTGCCAACCCATGAAATGAACCTGCGACACCGAATCTTCTCTCGTGGACCAAAGAGCCAAGAGGGTGGAGCCCACGGGCTTACGCCCTTGGCACACTCCGCACGCTTCATCGGGCGCAACCCTCCGAAGGGTATCCTCCTTCGCCAAGGCTACGGAGGGTACCCTCCTCGCATACATCCACAGATTTATACCCGTGGCTTTCTGCGAAGGAGGGTAAAATTTTACACTAAAACCGATAACGCGCTACTTGAACAAAAAAAAATACTGACAAACAGCATGACATTTGGTAAGCTCCATCTTTAGTAAATCACACATCAAGAGGAGGAAAAGGATGGCGACCAAAAAACGCAAACCAAATCAGGCATTCATGAAACCCGTGCAACCAGACTCAGACCTGAGTGCGGTCATCGGAAACAAGGCAATGCCGCGGACTCAAGTAACCAAGAAGCTTTGGGAGTATATCAAGAGCCACAAGCTTCAGGACACAAAGAAAAGGACCATGATCAATGCTGACGACAAGCTAAAGCGCGTCTTCGGAGGGAAAAAACAGGTCACTATGTTCGAGATGACCAAACTGGTCAGCAGACACATGAAGTAAGCAGCAGCGATCAGAAAGCAAAAATTGTAGTCTCAAATAATCAAGTTATATCGAACACGGGGTTTGAATCCCCGTGTTCGACCAAAGGGGAGAGCTGCCGCTTCTCCCCTTTGGATACCCCATCGGCTTTGTGCCCGCCACAAGAGGCGGGGTTTACATTGAATCAACCTAAACAAACCATTAGGTTTCTTCTCGCCTTTGCCCGAACCTATTGGTGAGGTAGCGGTTGATATCTGACGACTCATACAACCACTGCACATCTCCCTCACTGCCCTGAATCCTCAGGCAAGGCACCATGGTATGCCCACCATGGGTAAGTAGTTCCGTCCTGTATTCCGGAACTCGATTAATATTTCTGAGTTCGATGTCCAGATTCAACTTTTTTATCACCCGCCTCACCCTAAGGCAGTAAGGGCACGTCGGAAAATAATAAAGCGAGAGGTTTTTGGTCTCTTCGTCAACAACTCGCTGCTCGGCCTCAGTGCGCTCGATGGGTGTACCGACAAGAAAGTTCTCTAATTTTGAAAATATTCCTTCCAGCATATCCCCTCGCGGCGATGCATAGCCCGACTGTTCCTACAGCGTCAGGGTCGCGGAGGTGTAAAGTGGTCAGCTCGAAATTCTGATCTTCTCGAGTTCCTCTATGTACTCTTGCGGAAAGTTCCAATGTTTGGCACCTTCAACGATGAGTTGCTTGTATTCGGCGCTGGGAAGCGGAGGGTTCTTCTGTTTTTCTGCGAAATAAATTGATACCAGAACCGACTTATCCTCACCGTTCGAAAATACCTCGGTTTGTTGTCTCGTGTAACCGTTCTGCGCCCGCCCGGGAACAAAGTCTTCAGCCTCGTCCAGATTCATGATCTCGCTCTCTTCAATCTCGTAGATGACACCCCAGAGGTTGTGGGATTGAGCAGGAACGGCATCCGCTGAACCACAGCCGCGCCGGTTGGATTTACGCGTAAAGGCAAGACGATGGTTGGTAAGTTTTGCGACGTTGACGAACCGGGCAGACGGGCAGCGTCTTTTCATCTGGGGCCAATTCACATTCGAACCGTAAGCAAAGTAAAGCATTGTCACCTTCTCTCAGTGGACGGTGTTTCCCTGATAACTCCGCGATTCTACCCGAATGGTTCCATATAAACCCTACTCAGAGGGACGACGGGAGTTTCAGGCAAAAGTTGAGTGTGACACAAAGGTCGATTTGTTAGCGCCCCCGTGGATTATTTTTTGGTGGCTCTTTGCCTTGTGCAACGGCCAAAGCAGTTTTTGCCAAGGCCACAGGGCTGGGCCGGTCCGAGGCGCTACCATCACCCGTATAGATCCAACGAACATTTCCCAATCGATCAACGACAAATGTTACAGGGCGAGCAATGAATCCACTCCGATGACCTTCATTCCCTGCCCCAACGGCACGGATCAACTGCCCCTCGGGATCACTTAAGAGGCGCAATGGATAAGGATCAAGGGGAATATGGGGGCGGTCCTCCTGACAGTCGAGAGTCACCCGCTCTCTCAGTTTTCTCCCCTCTTCCGGTGGCTCGACACTGACACCGAAGACCTGAATTTTCTCGGAAACGTATTTTTCCGATTCGTTAACAAAGGCCGTCACCTGGGCCCTGCACCAGGGTCACCAGCGGCCACGGTAGAAGAAAACGACGCTTGCAGGAGCTTCGGAAAAGACCGCGGGAAAATTCACGGTCCTATCGTCGATGTCTTGCAGCCTTTCAGATGGAAATTTTTCTCCGATTGCTAACATCGACAACAGTCAAACCTGTGAGTTGCCTTTGGATCTAATTACACGAAGAGCAACGATAGCGTGAAAATATTATCAGCGCAATAGTGCTTTGGCGTTATTACAAAAAGTGTGGGATCAGCGGAAGCCGAGGGGACCCGCCCGTTCGGCTGCCCTCGGCTCTGAGGCTCAGGCTCGAAGAGAGCTCACGACGAAGCCCTCATCGGGGGTCAATAGGCTTCTGCTTTTCTGTTTTCAACTACTCAACTTAATCTGCCTTCTCAATATGAGAACGTTCAGTATCGGATGACTCCCTTTTTCGGAGCAGACCCCCTCGCCCACAAATACTGCTCCGAGGGGAGCGAGACGGAAGGCCGCGGGCACCTGAACGTAGAGGTTCCGTCAGGCCCAGACCTGAGGAGTAAGTACCCTGGGGTATGATAGGGTGGGGCCTTCAAGGCACAGTCCCATTGCCCGCGGGTGAAAGGCTCGTTCCCCGAGGAGAGGCAAGGCCGATGGGGCCTGTCCCGTCGGCTTCAAACGGCGTGTTTGCTTCCTCAGGCCGGAAGACTTTCTCCCTCGAGGAAAGTAGGCTCAGGCAAGATGGCACCTGATTGTAAAGAACTTTGCGCCACTCTTTTGGACGTGGAGTTAGAGCCCTTTACCGGGTTGACACCATTGACGGCCGGAAGTAATCTTACTCCTTCTGTGTTGGAAAAATTAAGGGAAACGCAGCGTGGCAAGCAGCTGCACACTGTTTCCTGAGATGGGCTAGAAGGAGGAGAGGAACATGACCCAAACAAACGGTCATAATAGGGCGCTGCATTTGGCAACTCAATCCGGTTGGTACAAATTCGAACGGCGCGGGAAGGAATGGGTCCAGGTCGACCGTTCACTCACCTACTGGACCTTGACCTGTCTAGCAGTTGATCCGGCCGATCCAAAGATGATTTACGCGGGAAGTGAGCATTCTGGTCTCTTCGTCACAAGTGACGGTGGTGTCAGCTGGAGGCGCGCCGATCCCAACGTGCCGCACCTCATGCTCTCCTCGCTCCTTGCTATCTCAGGCAACATACTGGCGGGTACATCACCAGCTGCACTCTACTGCGCGCGCTCCGGGAGCAAATGGGAGGAGCTGGAGGATGTCCGGCGTGGTAGCAGCCACGCTAATTTCCCGCCTAGCCCTGGACTGGGGTCCCGCACTCGTTACCTGGCTGCCGATCCGGTCGTCCCCACGCGTCTATACGCAGGAATCGAGGTTGGCGGGCTGCTGATGAGCGATGATGGAGGCAAAAGTTGGGGGCCTGCCAATGAAGGCCTCACTGACCCTGACGTGCACCAGCTGCTACCCTGTGAACAGACACCTGAGCTGGTATTGGCCGCCTGTGGAGAAGGCGTGTTTCGCAGTCTGGACCGCGCCGCACACTGGGATGAGATCACCCCAACTGGATCCCGCACTTACGGGACAGCCGTGGCCGAGTCAAATGAGGGCACTATCTACCTCGGTATTGCCCGCGGCCGGCCGAATACCTGGCTTCGCCCCGAAAGGGCTGATGCCGCCATTTTCTCCAGCCCACAGGCCAGCGCCCGCTGGGAGCCGGTGGTGGAGGGATTACGGGGTGCTGTCATGGACATTTGCGAGGACCCTGAAGGGGATGGGGTTATTGCGGGGACCTCTGACGGCGACCTGCTTGCTATGGGGAACTCGGACTTAAAAGTTCTGGCAAGTGGACTCCCATGCATCACCGCCCTGGAGTTGGGTGCCTAACCCCGCTCTCCGAACAGAGAGCAATCCAGCCCCGTTCTACCGTAGGGAAACGAGGCTAGAGTTGCAGGAAATATCAAGTTATATCGAACACGGGGTTTGAATCACCGTGTTCGACCAATGGGGAGAGCTGCCGCTTCTCCCCCCTGTGGAGTAATGGACCGCGACTCCACGGGGGAAACCCCATCGGCTTTGTGCCCGCCTCACGAGGCGGGGTTTCCCTCAAATATTTCACCGAGTTGGCGGGGCTCTCAGCTCAGGTGCTTCTTCTCCCTTCTCACCCATGCCACGGTTGCAGCGACCCCGCTATCTAGATCGAACTGTGGTGAAAAACCCAACTCTTCGCGGGCAAGCGTGATATCAAGGATAGGGCGCTGTCTGCTTGCGCCAACTGCTGGAAAATCAACGGGCTCAACAATCTCAAATGGGACCTCCGGTAGGTGATTTCGCATTGCCCGTTCCAGATCCTCCTCGACAGTGCCAATTCCGGACCCGACGTTGTAGACATGGTTTGGAAATCCCTCGAAGAAGCAGGCCAGACCAAACGACTCTATAGCGTCTCTGACATAGATCAAATCATCCGGGTCGTAATTGAGATAGGGTCGGCACTCCCTCCCGAGGATTCCCTCTTTAATAGCCGCACCAATTCCGCTCGCTTGACCTGGCCCATACACTGAGGACAACCTGAGAGCAACGAAGCTAACACCGTGGTGCTGGGTATAATAGTCCCCCAACCACTCACCCAGAATTTTGCTGGAACGAGAGAGAATAGTTGGATAAATCGCCACCTGTTCGTCTTCTCTGAGATGACTACCTTCTTTTTTGAGTTGATCGTAGATCGTCCCCGAACTCGCAAAGACAACCCTCTGAATTTCAAGCTCTTTTGCCGTCTCCAGGATGTTCCGCATTGCTAGGAGAGCAAAGTACAGCACCTCGGGATTTTCGTCTCTGTGTGGGTGTGCAGCATGGACAATGTGCGTTACCATCGTCTTCCTGCAGAGTTTCAGGAGTCCTTTGTAATCAGTCACATTGAGCTTAGTGGTTGAAGGCTTGATTGGGAGCAAAGACAGATCGGGCGAACGCGGGCCAATGTCTATGGGAACAACTCTGTGACCGAGAGATTCAAACAGGAGAGTGGCATGAGACCCGAGAAAGCCATTGGCGCCTGTAATCAAGATAGTTGACGTCATTTTTCCAACAATGAGTTCGACAGGACTTGCTTGGATTGTTATAAGCCCATTTGAACGCGAAATCCAAATGGATTGTATTCAAGCAGGAGGAACTTTCCAAGC
>JAZFYO010000173.1:0-3730 GCA_036443615.1 Binatia bacterium
ATCCTGTTACGAATCCAGGATGCGTATTTTTTTGACAGGAGCCTCTTTACCGGGACCTCAACAAAATCCGGGTCCCCCAGGTATGTAGCCCGATCGGCAAAGGCGTGTTTCATGACCTCCGTGAGAAGGTGAAGATAAGGGGTTGAGTTGTGGATAAATTGGCGGAGTTGGTAGCCTTCCAACACGTTGAGCATCTGGACGAGGGCAATTCCACCCGAGCTGGGAGGCGGCATGGTGATCACCGTGCGGTCTCGGTAGGTGCCGAGGATCGGCTCCCTCCAGACGGGTTTATACTCCTTCAGATCCTCAAGCGTTAAAATTCCTCCCGCCTTCTTAAGTTGGCTCACAATGGCCTGGGCAATCCACCCTTCGTAAAATACCCGAGATCCCTCACGGGCAATGGCCTTCAGTGTCTCGCCCAATTCCGGCTGGCGGATCAACTCCCGTTTCTTATACATAGATCCATCGGACTTGAGAAATAGCCGGGAAAAATTAGGGAGCTTTCGGATGGTAGAGAGATGTCGCTCGATGGCTTTGAGGAGTTGAGGCCTGACCGGAAATCCTTCCGTTGCGTAGCGGATCGCCGGTGATATCACGGTTTCCAGTGGTAAGCTGCCAAATCGCTTCAGGGCCTCCGTTAGCCCAGCAACCTCTCCGGGCACAGCAACAGCCAGCGCACCCCGCCTGCTGAGCTCGGGGACAAGTCGCCCCTTTCTGCTATAAAGGTCCGCCCTTACCGCCTTCGGGGCCTTTTCCCGGAAATCCAACGCATGGGCCTTTTTTTCCTTGGCCGTATAGATGACCATAAACCCGCCCCCTCCCAGACCCGAAGAGGCAGGCCCCACTACTCCGAGGGCAAAGGCCGTAGCTACAGCGGCATCCACTGCATTGCCTCCCTGCTCAAGGATCTCCATCCCAGCCCTTGTAGCCGACAAATTATCTGAGACAACAATCCCGTTTAGGTTTTGCTGGGCAAAGGGGGGGATCGTCTCCGCAGAGAGGAGGGAAACAAAGAGAACGCCCAGTAAGCCTTGAAGCTTGCGACTTAAAGACATGTAAAGAGAATCACCCGCACGTTGAATAAACTCGGCTGAGACATCCTTCAGGGGAAGATGTCCCTCCCTCTTTAAATCTTTGTTAGCAGATTTGCAACTTGGAAATCTTTGACCCTGATGGCGGTTGTGCTAACCTTGCTCTTGCTAGGAGCGGTCCGGGAGTCCGGCCGAACGGAGGACCAAGTTGGCGCGGAAATATCTTTTAAAAAGGAGCGGTGATTCACCTCCCCGCGGCATCTCCGGAATCGATTATCAGCAAGAGCTCAATGAGGGACAATATCAGGCGGTCACGGCAACCGATGGGCCCCTGCTGGTGATTGCCGGGGCGGGGACCGGTAAGACCCGCACCCTGGTTTATCGCGTAGCCCGTTTGGTGGAGCAAAGGATCGACCCTCGGTCGATTCTGCTCTTGACCTTTACCCGCCGTGCCGCCGAGGAGATGCTGAGACGGGCAAGCCTCCTCATCGACAATCGCTGCGAGAAGGTTGCCGGCGGTACCTTCCATTCCTTTGCCAATTTAGTGCTGCGTCAGTACGGGCGTAAAATCGATCTCCCCACGTCTTTCACCATCATGGATCGGCCAGACAGCGAGGATGTAATCCAGCATCTGCGCACAGAGATGGGTCTTAACAGCAAGGAGAAGCGTTTTCCACGAAAACAAACCATCGGCGGGATCTACAGCATGGCCCTCAATAAGCAATGCACAATCCCACAGTTGATCGAGAGGGATTACCCTCACCTCTATGGCTCCCTTGAGGACATTCTGCTCCTTTTCGAACGTTACGTGAGCTACAAGAGGGAGAGGGCCTTGGTGGACTACGACGACCTTTTGATTCAACTCAGGGATCTTCTGTCCGGCCATGAAGAGGTGCGATGTTATCTCTCCGACCGTTATCGCTATATTCTGGTCGACGAGTACCAGGATACGAATCGCCTCCAGGCCCAGATCATCCGCCTTTTAGCGGCCACCCACGATAACGTCATGGTGGTGGGTGACGATGCGCAGAGTATATACTCGTTCCGGGGGGCCAACTTTCGAAACATCATGGATTTTCCGAGAGATTTTCCGGGAACCAGATCGATCTTCCTGGAAGAGAACTATCGAAGCACACAACCCATCCTGAGTCTCACCAACGAAATCATCCGCCGGGCAAGGGAGAGATACGATAAAAATCTTTTCACCCGCAAGGATCATGGAGAAACTCCAGTTTTGGTGCGAGCCGAAAATGAGCAGATGCAATCCCGATTCGTATGCCAGAAGATATTAGAACTAAGGGAAGAAGGCGTACCGCTCTGGGATATCACGGTTCTGTTCCGTTCCAGCTTTCATTCGTTTGACCTGGAGATAGAGCTGGCACGCCATGACATCCCATTCGTGAAGCGGGGAGGATTCAAATTCATGGAGACCGCCCATGTCAAGGATCTCCTTGCCCATCTCAGAATTTCATCCAACCCGAAGGACGCCGTTTCATGGGGTCGGGCTCTATCGCTTCTGGATGGAGTCGGTCCGCAGCTAAGCCAAAAGGTCATCCACTGGGTGCAAGAGGGAGCCATCCCCTGGGAGAGGCTGCGTTCTTTTAATGCAAAGGGCAAGGTCGCACTCGGTTTGAAAACGCTAGCCCAGGTTTTAGAGGCCTGCTCGGAGAAGACTCGTCCTGCGGAGCAGACCCAGTATTTTATGCAATACTATTTGCCAATGCTGAAGCGTAAATATCAGGATGACTACCCGAAACGGCTGAGGGACTTAGAACATCTGCTGGGGATGACCGAGCGATACAGGAGCTTAGAACGGCTGCTCAGTGACATGGCCCTGGAACCTCCCACAGATAGCGTCGATGGGGTGCTGGCGGTTGACCCGGACGAAGGTCCTCTGGTTCTCTCCACCATCCACTCTGCCAAAGGGCTTGAATGGCACTCGGTGTTCATCATCTGGGCATTAGAGGGAAGGTTTCCTTCCTTTTATAACATCCACACCGAGGAGGAGCTGGAAGAGGAAAGAAGGCTGCTCTATGTTGCAGCCACACGAGCAAAGGAGAACCTTTATATTTCATACCCGATCAAAATCTTCGATCGCTCCCTGGGAACTGTTCTTTCTCGCCCATCTCAATTCATCGACGATCTCCCCGAAGAGCTGTTGGAGCCGGTATCTTTAGTGGAAGAGGAAGAGAACGAGGGCTGGGAAATTTAACCGAACGATAGAACCAATTCAACGATGATGCGCTCATTGCTCCTCCTTATTATTGTCTTCATCAGTGGTGCGGTCCTCATGGCACTTGAAATTATCGGGAGCCGGGTCCTTGCCCCCTATTTCGGCAACTCCATTTTTGTCTGGGGAAGCCTGATCTCTGTGGTCTTGGCGGCCCTTAGTCTCGGCTATTACTGGGGCGGTTGGCTGTCCACCCGCAGCCCCTCTTTTGGAGGCCTTCTGGGGTTGCTCCTCATCCCTGGGGTGTTGATCTTCTTTCTCCCTTTTATCTATCCCCACGTTAATTACTGGATTGTCAACATTGATTTTGGAATCAGAGCAAACCCCCTCATCGCCAGTGTCATATACTTCCTCCCCCCAAGCATTTTTTTGGGGACAGTCTCTCCTTATGCCATCAGACTGAGCGCAACGGCCTTATCCAAGGTCGGTAGCACAGCCGGCACCCTCTACGCGCTGTCCACCTGCGGTA
>JAZFYO010000174.1:0-4249 GCA_036443615.1 Binatia bacterium
CGACCTCCCTGTAAGGGCAGCGCCCCAAAGCCACGGACGTAAGTCCGTGGTACGGGGTTTACTTCCGAGCTTTCTTTGAGTTCGTCACCTCCCTCAAAGTCGGGTATAACTACCTGGGCAAATAGGCAAATCTCAGGGCAGGACTATTCGCAAGAGAACATTGACGTTCCAAAGCGAATCACCTGCTAGACAAACAGCTTTAGAGGCTGCACAAAGATTTGACCCCTTATATAGAAAGCTCATTAACCTGATCCATGCCATTCAAGGGATGGGCAGGCCCTATATTGCTCCCCCCGGGATCCCCCAAGACCGCGTGAAGATGCTACGCGATGCCTTTTGACAAACGGTGAATAGTCCGGAATACAAGAGGCAGGCGAAGAAAGTTTTCAGGATCGATCTGGATCCCCTGTTGGGAGAGGTGTTGGAAAAGTTCATGAAAAACGTAATGGAGGCTTCGCCTGAAGCTGTGACCCTGCTCAAGAAACTGCTGACCAAGTAGTCAACAAATCAGGTGGAGCCGGCTGAGCGCGGGGCCTTGATGATGTCTCTTATCAGAGCGGAGAAGGCATCGTCCTCTAGTGCCGCAGACCAGGGCACTTCATTGTCCGGTTTCGTGATTGTCTGGAAAGCCACATACATGGCGGGAGGATTCGACCAGAGCAGAAACCTGTCCGTTTGTATACAGTGTCCTCTAGCCTCTGCCTCAGTGGCGGCCTCCTTCTCGGAGGGAAAGCGCAGCAACATCCAGCGGTCCCGGCCGATCACCAGTGAGAATCCCACTTCAGCCCGCGCAGGGAGTTGATGACCCAGCAGATACTGCATCTGAGTCACCCGATGGCCAGCCGCCCGCAAGCCCTCTACAAAGCTGCAAAAGCCGGGCGATGAAGGGTGTGGACCCTGACACTGGTTCCCGGATATGGCCAGGATCTCACCCATCTTGCCGTCTTCAATGATCGGAGCCCACTTGACCTCCTCCTCGGGCAGGTGCTGTTTTTGAGCCGGATCTGAGAAAAGCCTTTCTGGGAAGCTGCCTGCGGCAAGACAGCCGTGACCGACGCTGTGTCTCTGACAATAGGCCCAATCTTCCCCCCCACCTGCCCCCTTAAAATGAAACAGGCGAACCGGGTGACCGTCGACTACCACTTCAACCCCGGAGATCGCACTCTCCGGCAGCCACGCCTTCGGTACAGGCCATTGTCGATCGACAGCGTGCTTACCTTGTCGGATCACCTCAACGGCCCTTGCCAGAATGGGGTCCTGAATCGTCTGTACCAGCTGCCGGTGCTGGCTCACATAAACCTTCGTCTCAGGATGAAAGGCGGACCACGAGTGCCACTCAAGCGTTACAAAATTCAATGGCTGCAGACATTTCCCGGTAAAAAGTCCCTCCACACACCGCCCTTCGACATCCCACACGGAACCGGATGCACTGTCAACGAAGTTATCCCCCGAGCGCTTCAGAGTTACCACCCTGCCATCGACCGAACTGTGGTAGGCTCCCATCGTATGCGTGCCGGGTAGACAGAGGACCGAATACGGGATTTCGCCAGAGGTGTCATTGACCGCGAAGTCATCCTTCCAGACTTCCACAAGCGGAAAGGCCCACAGGCCGAAAGTCTCATTCACTCCTAGGACCAGCTCATTCTCTTTGAACCTCGAGTCGAGGGCACCTGACTGGAGGGTGGCAAAAAAATGCTGTTCGACTCCTTCCCTGCCTGGAAACTGTTCGGACCCGTGACCGTGACGACCATCACGGTGACGGGTATCATTCCAAACCATCACCTCGCCCTCGGGGTGTAACAGGCGGAAGTCTTCAAATGAGCCGTGATAAACCGGGATACGTGGCAGAACCTCACCCGCTCTCGTTCCTCCAAAACAGGCGCCGTCAAGAGGCGACCACCAGCTCTCACTCTGGTAATCCTTTGCAACGGCTGAAGCGTTGTAAATCCCTCCCGTCCTGAAGGTCAGTTCCGTTTTCCCGGATTTTCGTAAATAAGCTCCCCCGGAGCTACAGTTTTCTCACAAGGCAACCCAAACTGGATTACCTCCGAAGACATCATTGATCATGTGATAGTTGTCAGCGATCCACCACGGATAACAACGGCTCTGACCATTGTGTGTCAGCCAGATCGAAAAGTCCGTAGGGCGCATGTGGTCGGCATCCGCCACGGAGACGGTCCGAACCTGATCCGGAGGTGGAAAGGTCTCCGGCGGCATTTCGAAGGCCTTGTCGGACGTGAACCGTTTAACAAAATTGAAATCCTTCGCCATTGTACAGGCCTCCTGTATGAATGTTAAAAACTTTCTTTCGAGGCATAACGATCAAGGACTTGAGGTCCCCTGATCTATTTCAAATTCAATCATTGGGATCGTCATTAGCGACAAATCTTTTGTTGACAATCTGTCAACCTCAATCAAAAACGAAAAACACCTGCGGCTTGTTTGTTTTGTCCCGGTGCCTTAATCCTCCTGGGCAGCCCCTATCGTAATGATGGACCTTCCTTATGGATGGTCTCTCTACTTGGCCGTAGTCTAGTCTCACCGGGGTGGGATTGTCAATTTCCTGGGTTCCAAGACAAGTGCCAGACAAAGGATCAAGGGAGGTAGAGGGCGAAACGGATTGCATCTTCAATTTGCTGCATTCTCTCGGCGGATAGAACTGCAATGCGTCCTTTGATAAGGGATTTTGGTATGGTTGTGATATCGTCCACGGTAACTACGGAGCGGGAAGGAAGTCCTTCATCCTTACCCAAAAGACCCTCAACCGGGATGTTCTTAACAGTTCGGGTCACGGGGACTACCGCAGTACGAAGAGGTCAGGACTAGAATCTTGAATTTACCGTCTTTCATCTTCACCAAGATCATTTGGGAAACCCAAAAAATACATTAGCTGACCACTTTATACTTGTCCGGCAGGTTCTCCGGCTTGTACGGGGGCTTCTGCTTTTTTAACCGCTCGACTACGCTTTTGTGGATCTTTACGCCATTTTTGATCTTGCGTACATGTTTGCCGCGGAAGACCCAGAAACCACTGTAAGAGTCGTGCAGCTTGTCGTGGGGGTTACCACTCCAAAGCCGGAAGGACCATTTTTTCTCGGCTTAGGCTGCTTTCTTCACAGCTCGTTCAAGAAGCTCATGAATCAATGTTTGATAAGGCTTGTCCTGCTTGGCCGCGAGCGTTCTTAGCTGCTTCAATAATATCGGATCGATCCTTATTGCGATGAGTTGGCGCGGCGGTCGCCCCGTTTTAGGGCGTCCTACTCTACGAGCCCTACGAAGCTCCTCATCAGTAGATTGTGGGATATCAGAAAAATCAATCTGGCTATCGGGAGTAGGCCTTGCGTTCTTTACGATTCGCCGGCCTTGCACTAATAACCCTGATTGTTTCTTTGCCATCTTTTGATCTCCTTATTGTTTACACTACAAGTAAAATATTTTAATTCGTGGAAGTACCAAGCCACTTGTATCTTGCTTCAAGGGTGGCATGAGCCAAATCTTCCCAGTCCAATCCGTCTGGGTCCGAGAAAATAGTGGCAGCTTCCTCGAAGGATACTCCATGCTTGTCAAAGTTAATGATTGCTTTTTGAGGGTCCCAAGAAAACACCTATTAGAGTATATACACTAAATAGTTTTAAAATACCAGATGGTAAGCAGGGGCGGTTCTTTATTTTCAGCAGAACGGATTCCGGCGAATCACAACCCCAACCATGTTTAGGCCAACCCTTGGTTGTATCCGCCGTTTCCAGCTTCGTGCCCGGAAAAGGGGACAGACTACTTTTCTAACGATCAACTATGCATAACCCTGGGTCGCGATACTGAGTTCAATAAAACAAAAAGCATCGGCGGCCTGGCTGGCCGAGCCCATGCCCTTGTGGAGCCCCACGGGCTTACGCACGTGGCGTCCTCCACTCTCTTCTCCAACTCCGAAAGCTTCCTTGCCAATGCCCCCGTGGGCACTTAGCATCTCGCGCAGCCGGACAAAGGCCCGTACCACGCGGACGCTACCTGCTCGGAAAAATCAACTCGCTCGAAGCGCTCCCCCCCGAATGATAGGAGGTTTTTTTTTGAAGCATGCCCATCAAGAATTCAAGAAATCTCGCAACCACCCCCGCTGCTTGTTGCCTCTCTCGGCTTCTTCCCTAAAATCAATTCACATGCCTGACTCCAGTGGCGAGATTGTTAGATACCTAGACCTTACCTCCCATTTCCGCTCCTGTTTCGTGGCCAGCTCATGCGGCTAGAACTTCTC
>JAZFYO010000175.1:0-2626 GCA_036443615.1 Binatia bacterium
GACAAGAAGCAGATGTTCATCTATGACGCCGCCATGGAGTATCAAAAAGAGAGAGTCCCGCTCATCGTCATCGCCGGCAAGGAATACGGCACCGGCTCCTCACGCGACTGGGCGGCCAAAGGACCGAGACTCCTCGGTATCAAGGCGACAATCGCGGAGAGCTACGAGCGCATCCACCGGAGCAACCTGATCGGCATGGGAATCCTGCCCTTGCAATTTAAAGCAGGGGAAAATGTCCAATCCCTCAGCCTCACCGGCTCTGAGACCTATGAGATCACGGGAATTTCAGATGGGCTAAAGGCAGGGAAAGAACTCTCAGTCGAGGCCAAGGGCGATGCCGGCAAGACGAAGAAATTTAAAGTCACCTGCCGCATCGACATGCCGGCAGAACTCGAATACTACCGCCACGGCGGCATCTTGGAATACGTCCTCAGGCAACTGGCAAAGTAAAAAGGGGGGGAGCTCTCAGACTCCAGGGGATGCCGGCTGACTCTTTGTTTCGTCCGAGCCCTCTCTTTTCTCATCGATCGGCGATGTGCCCACCCAGTGACCCAGGTCGATCACAATCCCCTCGGGGCCTTTATACTTCACTTCGTAATGCGCCGCGCTGCCCAGCTCGATGGCTTTGATCTTCTTAGCGCCTTCTGTCTCGAGAAGGTGACCCGTAGCAGCCTCATCCTCAACCGTAAACCCGATGTGATCGATCCCCTGCCGAGGAGGCTTGCCATCGGGTCCTGCCTGCATCATGGGCAGCACCGTGATGTTGATGGAACCGTCCGAGAGGTCAATTGCGCGATTTCGCCGCCGCTGGGTGATGGTCATCCCCAAGGCACTGACAAAGAACTTTGCCATAGCCTCGATGTCGGCCGCACGATATGCGATGTGACGAATCTTCGCCATTAGTGCATCTCCTTAAAGATCACGGCTCGATTTACTTACTTCAGAATCTTTTTCAGGATCGGAATTGCCCTGGTGGCCCCAGGGCCTTTATCAAAGGCAATATAAACCACTATCTGCCGTCTCTGAGCTACAGCTGATAAACCTCGCAAATTAATACTCGCATTAGCCAGGGCCCGGGTTATCCTTGCGCCCAATCCCTTCCGATCCGGACCGACTACCTTGAGCGAACGCAGATTGGTTGCTCTCCTTAAACCTGCCTTCCTAGCGGCACGCGCTTGAGCGGCCCCCTTAACTGGAGCTATGAAAACGACTCCTCTGCCCGGTCTATCAGGGGCCCGACGGGAGAGGACAAACTCCAAGTTGGCACCCCCACGCGATAAGGCTTCCAACTTCCCTGCGAGTCCCCCAGGACGATCCCTAATCGTTCCGGTCCATATGTCCACTTTGGTAACTCTGTATGGCATCGTTTTGCCCTCCCTAAATGATTATCCCTTTACTCCGATTACTCCGAGTTCACCGCCTTTTTATGATCACCGCTGCCAATAATTCAGTTCACCTATGAGGCGACCGCAAGCGCAGGCTTGAGAGAATGGACATAGGCCTTTGCTTCCTCGAGGGAGATGACGTCGGCGTACTTTGCGTTCATGTCGAACAGATTTGCCTTGTGCGGCAAGTCCCCCCGGTCGAAGACCCCTTCCTCCACCACAAGCGTTCGAAAGTTATTGGAGAAGGCATCCAGCACCGACGCACGCACGCAACCACTGGTCGTCGTCCCTGTGACCAACAATGTGTCTACCGACAGGTGGGTCAGGTAGCTGGCAAGCGGTGTGCCGAAGAAGCCGCTTGGCTTGGTCTTCTGGATTACCACCTCGCCTTGCTTGGGCGCGATGATGTCAGGGATCTGATTCCCGATTTTAGTCTTGGCCGCTTTCTGCTCGACCATCCCGGACTTCTTCCAGGCCCAGCTCCCACGGGTAATATCCGACCGATCATCCATTCCCTTGGTGTAGAAGATCGGCAGCTCATGTTGGCGGCAGACTTCCAGCAGCTGTCGGATCGCCTCCAGGCCGCGCCAGCCCACATCGCCACAACTGTTAGGAAATTTTTTGATGGACTCGAGGACCGGCTCCGGTTTGTCACCCACGAATTCGTAGGTACAATCGATGATCAGCAGCGCCGGCCGCTTACCACCGCCGCCCCGCGCGCCATAGCCCGCCTCGCGATAGATAGTCCGATCCAGATCACTGAGTAGATCTTCCCAAATATGACCCATGACAAATCCTCCTTTTTTCCTGCAACCTTTAATAACCAGTCATTCGTACCGCCGCTAACTATGGCACAAAACGTACCTTGGCTCAATGGAATCTATGGCCCCTAAATTGGACTTTATTGCCGAAATTGTAGTGAAAGTTCCTCGCAATCAAGTTATATCGAACACGGGGTTTGTATCCTCGTGTTCGACCAAAGGGGAGAGCTACCGCTTCTCCCCCCCTGTGGAGTAATGGACCGCGACTCCACGGGGGATACCCCATCGGCTTTGTGCCCGCCTCAAGAGGCGGGGTTTACATTGAATATAATTACTTCCAGAAGATCTCCCTAAACTCCTTTTCGTACTGTGAAATCTTTCTGAACATATCAGAGGGAACATAATGAATTTTGAGATCTGACTGCTTGAGCTTAGGCGCGACTGGAGTTATGCCCGGGCGAACAGGGACCCGAAAGCGGC
>JAZFYO010000176.1:0-2473 GCA_036443615.1 Binatia bacterium
TTCCCAGTCCTAGATCTCTTGAGAGAAGGATACGAAGTATATGCGGTTTCCGATGCGATGGGCGGAACAAGCGTGGACGCCCACGAGCGTGGGATGCAGCGGATGATTCAGGCGGGAGCGGCACCAGTCACCTGGGAGGCTGTAATGTCCGAGTTGGGACGTCTATACAAAGGTGATTACGTGGGGAAATTCGTTGAGATCATGCAAGAGCATCTGCCTAAAAGCGTCTGAACAGTAGAGCCTATAAAGTAGACGAAGCAACAAGGGAACTTCACGGTAACACCTATGGTGGCAGCTATGGAAGGCAAAGACACAGAAGTAACCACAGTCGATCAACAAACCCGAGGGAGCACCCCAAAGGGCGTTTTGCTAATAGTTTGCTTTGCTCTGTTCTTTGGGGTGCTCAATGCCTCAGCCGTAGGCGTTGTACTGCCCGATATTGCCGAGGATCTGTCGGTAGATACGGGTCAGCTCAGCTGGTTGATGACCGGTTTCCTGCTAATTTACGGGGTAGCCATCCCATTCTACGGTCGTCTGGCAGACCGGTATGGAGCCCGGCCGCTCTTTCTGCTCGGCCTGGGTGTCTTCTCGGTGGGTGCACTGTTGTCGGCGCTGGCTCCGAACTTTGAATTTCTACTGGTGGCGCGAATTATCCAAGCCGCAGGCGGGGCCGCAGTCCCTGGTTTGGGGATGACCCTCGCCAGCCGAGCCTATGGGCCTGAATCGCGGGGAATGGTTCTTGGCGTTATAGCGGCGACCATCGGCCTTGGCGGGGCCATCGGACCCCTTCTGGGAGGGGCCTTGTCTGAGTCGTTCGGCTGGGAGTCCCTCTTTTTTATAAACATGGCTGCAGCTGTCACTATACCCATCGGGTTAAAGATTCTGCCCAAGGATGAAGAGCGGAGTGGTGGTGATCTTGACCTATTTGGAGGGGTGGCCCTCGGCCTTCTGATGGGAGGAGCGCTCCTAATTCCATCAGAGGGGGCACGGTCTGGCTGGGCGTCGTCACTCGTCCTGGTGGGGATAGTAATGGCGATCATCGGATTGATTGGCCTCTTGGCCCGTCAATGGACTGCTGATTCACCCTTTATCCCACGAGAGCTTTTACACAGCTCACACTACGTTTCGCTGGTGTCGATGAGCTTTTTCGTCATGGCCGCCTACCTGGCGGTTCTCATTGGTTTGCCAATTCTGCTTACCTCTACCCACAATCTGTCTGCTCTAGAAGTGGGGCTGACCATGGTGCCGGGGGCAATATCCACATCGGTATTCGGGGTTTTTTCAGGCCGGATCACAGACCGGGTGGGGGCAGGCCTACCAGTCTGGGTGGGGTCCCCCTTGATGCTTTTAGCGGTACTTGGTCTCTCTACCAATGCCGGGTCGTCAGTGTGGGTCATTGCCACTTTCACGGGGATACTCGGGGCGGGATTTGGATTAGTGAACACTCCTCTTGCGGCGACGATATCGCGGATCGTGCGTCCCCAGATGCTCGCGTCAGCGATGAGCATCAATTCGATGCTTTTCTTTCTAGGAGGTAGTTTGGGGACCGCCATGCTAATATCCATCGTTACATCACAAGGAGGAGCAGGTGAAAGCTTGTTAAATCCCCTGCACTCGGGGGCAGGGTCCGGATTCAGCGATGCCTTCCTGTTGTTGGCCATACCGGTAATTTTGGTCATGGCGCTTTCCCTTTCACTCCCAGGCGCCACAAAGCCAGCGGTCGCAGAAGGAACCGTTTCTGTTCAGCCTGAACCTCAAGCTACAACTAACTGGGTAGCCGACTGCTCGATGCCTTGGATGCCAGGGTGTAAGGAAGCGGTGGCAGAGGGTAACGTGGTCGCCGTGGCCGGGACGTAGGGGAGGACTTAGAAAAGAGACAAAGGTACACGATGAAGACTAGCAGCAACCGCACATCAGAATGAAAGAATTAGATATGGAGAACGTTATGCCACTCAGTCTCGACCACACTATCGTGCCCGCCAACGACAAAGAGGAATCGGTGAGATTTATCGCGCTAATCTTAGGGCTTGAGTACAACGGGCCATGGGGCCACTTCGCTCCGCTCAAGATCAATGACACCTTAACTTTGGACTTCGACAACCAAGAGAAGTTTGAAGGTCATCATTATGCTCTGCTTGCATCCGATGAAGAGTTTGATGCGATCTTAGGTCGGATAAAAGGTGAAGGCGTCTCTTACGGAAGTGGGCCGTCTTCCCAGGACGACGGCGCAATCAACCACCTGCATCAAGGAAGGGGGTTCTATTTCCACGATACAAACGGTCATAGCTGGGAAATCATTACTCACACCTATATTACTGACCCTAGCTAATTAGTCTAGACATCATTAGCCGTGGGGGGGCTATTTTTAGACCAGGGAATTGTGAGGTTTGTGCCCAGGTTTGTTTCTGAGTAGGAATCAAACTTTCAACGGATATAGTCCATCAGGAATGATTGAAGGTGTGACATCGACTCT
>JAZFYO010000177.1:0-6270 GCA_036443615.1 Binatia bacterium
AGAGAAAAAGGACACTAGATAGACTTAGGTCGATAAACTCCACAAATATTCCACCTGTTATTTGTTTCTCTCCTTGGCTCGGATTCCCAACAGTTCCCAGAAATGACCGGTAAATGCACCATGTACAACCGAAAAAACAAAAGCGATGACTATGGGGGCAATAAAAAACCACCCCTCAATTTTGAATCCCTTGGACCATCCCAGCACGGTATCCTCAAAGTAAAAAAGAAGAAAGTAAAGCACCGCACTGCTAATTCCCAACAGTGCAGTCTCAACAACTAATTTGGTCTTAGTGAATTTCATAGATTCACCCTATCCGCCATCATGCTG
This sequence comes from Binatia bacterium, assembly GCA_036443615.1. Classification (GTDB taxonomy): domain Bacteria; phylum Desulfobacterota; class Binatia; order UBA9968; family CAXXLF01; genus JACZXR01. Next base: position 331 of record JAZFYO010000177.1, read on the forward strand.
AAATCATAGAAATTCTGATCGATTCTTTGTTTACAGTCCCTTTGGGTAAAAGTCAGTGAGTTCCTAGGATTATAAGGGAGGAACAAATACCTGCCGAAGGATGCAATGAAACCTCCACCGCCTTACGACGGTGGTATCCTTCATTTCTTCAGCGGAATCCCCCGAAGCACCTTCATTCGCTCTACAAGCCTCGGAGGGTCCGCCTTTCACATTGATCCACGGCCTAACAGCCGTGGCCTTCTGCGACGGCGGATAAAAAATATACTACGCCAAGGGGAATTTCATGACAAGAGAAACAATTTCAGGTCGGGCGTATTGGGCCACGGGTGAGAAACTATTTGAAGATTCGACATTTAACCCCGATCCGACATTAATCAGCCCAAAAAATTTCCCCTGATGGGGGTCGGAACGCGGCGAAGAGCTGTTTGCCCCGTACCACAGAACCCACGTGCTTGAATGCGGGGATGAACCACGTACGATCTCAACCCCAACCCAGACCATAATCGTACGGGGTGAATGTTCTGATTTCCTTCCAAGGGCATCGCCCCAAAGCCACGGAGGTAAGTCCGTGGTATGGGGTTTGCACCATGAATCAGCAACTCACTCGAAGTACACTAACGAACCTACGATCAAAATATCGGCAACTCTTGCAACATCAGCTCGGGATAGCATAAGGCATGATAATTTTTGTCGGATCGGGGTTAACCTTGCCGAGACCTCACAATCTCTAGGGAGGGATTGCCCTGGATCTTATAATCAATAAAATAAAGACGAAAATCTGATCTCAGGAGGAACTTATGGTTGTCAGAATGTTTTGGGGCAAGCTGAGGATGGGGAAATGGGAAGAGTATGAGCGTTACTATAACGAAACGGTGGTTCCCACAACTCCCAGGATGGAGAGATTTCGAGGTAGACAGCTGCTCCGGAGTTTAGAGAACCCAGACGGGGCATCTCACTGACCTTTTGGGAGATCAGCCAAGACCTGGAAAAGTATGCTAGAAGCCCGGAACTCCAAAAAGTTGCGCTAGCAAGCGAAAGCCTATATACCGGGGAGTACTGGGTCAAGCATTATGAAGTAAGGTCGCTTTCCCTGTTGTCTCTAGGAAATGTTTGACCTGTGGATGGCGCGCAGGCGCTGTAAACCCCGTACCATGGGGGAGTTCTAAATTGAAACGGATAGGCCTGATATCCCCAAACCTGAGCGAGTCCACCCTAGTTGATGTCTATAGGATCTTACCGGAGGGGATTTCCATAGAGGGAAGACCGCTGAAGGTGGGAAAGTATGTGGACAGCGAGTTTCGCAGTGCGGAGCTTGCCTTTATCGGCCTGGTGCGAGAGCTGGTACAGCAACCTCTGGACTTTCTGATGGTTACAGGAGAGCTTTTTCTTTCCTATAAAGGGCCGGGATCGGATCAGTTGGTCCTGGCAACGATTATGGAGATCACCCCGATTCCGGCCTCAACCGTTCTCACTGCCGTGACCCACGCCTGCCATGCACTGGGGCTGAGACGTGTTGTCATGGCCTCACCCTTTCCTGAAGATCAGGACGCTCGGCTGGTTCGTTTCCTGGATAATGAAAAGATCCGGGTGGAGGCCCACCGTGGACTAGGTTATGACAATTCCAAGGAAATCTGGGATCTTCCACCAGAGACAGGGTATGATCTTGCCGCTTCCCTGCTCCGCGAACATCAAGATGTGGACGGCCTCTATATGCCCTGCAATAAGTGGCGGGTTACCTCAGTCATAGGCAGTATTGAAAAGGAGTACGGTAAACCAGTTGTAACCAATACCCAAGCCTGGGTATGGGAGGCACTGCGAGGGATGAATAGTGAAAAGCCAATCGAAGGTTTTGGCCGGCTCCTCAGCAGCGGCGGCCAAAAGGGTTCTTCAAGTTAACTCCAGGATGGCTTCGATCTCTACCTAGGTCAGAGCCAACAAATGATAAGTCCTTGATTTATGGTTCCTTATGCTGCATTTAAAATAAGCAATCTGCTGCCCTGGGCCATTTCTAGCCTTCCGAGCCGGTTCCAGCCTCAGTTATCAACAGATTATGAACAGTTTTGGTGGAAGAACAAAGGGCTTACGGTATATAATTGAAAAACCTTGCATTCTAACTGAGGATGAACTAGGGAAAATTAAAGAACATGCCGCCAGAACCCGTTGAAGAACTAGCAAAACTCCTCGGCGAAGAAAAACGGCTAGAGGAGGAAATTCGAGCGACGCAGGACACCCTTTCCAGAATCAAGAAAAAAATCTCTGAATCTATAGTACACCGCTACATTACCAGAACAGAAGGGACGGACCCAATGGAAGAGGATCTTATGAAAAGAGAACAGGCACACGCACGCTTGCTAGAGGCCCTGCTCGACATGAAAACCGAGATTCAAGCGCGAATTCGACCGTTGGAAGAACAGATTGTCCAGGCCAACATCGAAAATCTTAAAGACATGTTTGAACAGCAAAAAAAAATACTAGAAGATTGCCTGACCGCAATTGACAGAAAGATACTCGAATGTCTCCTCCACCTTCACGATTATAAGCGTATCCAGTCGGACCTATTCACCTTAAACGAGAAACTTTCCCGCATGGGGGAAGCCTCTCTTCCGATCCCCAATTCCATACCCATCGAAGATCTCGGAGATGCCATCAAACAACGGATTGAGCACTTAAAATCAACGGGTTTGCTCTAACCGCAGCCGGCCCCCCCCCCCCAAGCTCAGTCGTGCTCAGGTACAACCCGCAGAACTTCATCCATCGTGGTCAATCCGGCCTTGACTTTCTCAATACCATCTTGGCGTAGAGTGACCATACCATCGTTTATGGCAATTTCCTTGATGGTACTCGTATCAGCATGGTCGAGATTAAGGCTACGGATTTTATCGTTCATCTGCAGGAATTCATAGACTCCTACTCTTCCCTTGTAGCCGGTGTTGGAACATTTGTCACAGCCAATGGGGGTGAAAGTTGTCCTGGAAGCGTCGCTTTCCGTTGATTTGCCGCCCACGACTGCCAGGCTCCTTTCCGCTTCACTTTCCTCCACACAGGCAAGGCAGAGTCGACGCAGTAGCCTTTGGGCAACAACACACAAAAGAGCAGACTTCACCAGATGTCCTTGAATACCCATCTTGGTAAGTCGTGTTATGGCACCCGCAGCATCATTGGTATGAAGCGTGGAGAAAACCAAGTGTCCGGTAAGCGCGGCTTGGATGGCGATCTCCGCCGTTTCCTCATCGCGAATTTCTCCCACCATGATGACGTCAGGATCCTGACGCAGCATAGCCCGTAACCCCCGAGCAAAAGTTAGCCCCGCTTGAGGGTTCACATGGACCTGGGTGATCCCCGGAACCTCGTATTCCACCGGGTCTTCTATCGTGAAGAGACTCCTCTCCAGCGTATTGATCTTATTGAGAGAAGCATAGAGAGTCGTCGTCTTCCCACTTCCCGTAGGCCCGGTTGCCAGGATTATGCCGTGCGGCCGGTGGATCATGGATTTATAGGTGGACAAACAGCTGGGGCTGATTCCGATTAGATCTAGGTCGAGAAGCATGTTGAGGCGGTCGAGTAACCGGATAACCACGGATTCTCCAAATGGGGTCGGCAAGGTCGAAACGCGCATGTCCACTTCCCTCTTCATGATGTTAAGTCTTATTTTGCCATCCTGGGGCACACGCCGCTCTGAGATATCGAGTTTCGCCATTACCTTTACACGTGAGATCAGCCCGTCCCTCATGTTAAGGGGAAGACGCACGACTTCCTGGAGCATCCCGTCAATGCGGAAACGAACCCGCACGGTCTTTCTCTGCGGTTCGATATGAACATCGCTTGCCTCTTTCTTGATCGCATCAATCACAAGGGTATTGAACAGGAGCACGATAGGTGCTTCCGTCGTCATTTTCTCCAGGCTTTGAACGTTTAATACCTCCTCGCTCTCGACGACTTTGATCTCCTCCTCTTTGGCTTGGCTCAAAAGATCGTTATAGTTGAGCGAGCCCCCCTCACCCGGACCTTCATAGTGCTTCTTGAGGATGCCTTTTATGGCCGAGTATTTTGCCACCATCACAACGACATCGAACCCGGTGGCAAATTTAATTTCGTTGAACGCGGCAAGGTTAAATGGATCGGCTGTAGCCACTGTAAGAGACGCTTTTGTGAGCTTTAGCGGCAGGATCTCGTATTTCAATATCAGATGGTCAGGGATCTTATCCATCAAAGCATTGCTGCTGGTGAGGTCAGAATCTGCTGCCTCTCGCAAATTAAACTTTTGCGCTAGATGGGTGGCCAGTTTATCCTCATCGAGGAACCCCATAGCTGTGAGATGTCCAAGGAGGTGCCCCCCTTTTTGACCATGCTTATGCAGGGCCATTTTCAACTGCTCTTCATCGATAAATTTGTTCCTGACCAGGTACTGTCCGATAGTTGTCGGAACCATGATAGATCCTTATCGCGGCGTTCAGTTCTCTAGAAATCTTCAGAACTGGGTTTTAGATTTTGAATAATTGGTCTCAATGTCATGCAAACATAGAAAAAAGTCGTTAACATCGTATCCACTTTACTTAAAGGACAATAGGCAAAAGTTTGACTGCACCACCAACCATCTCCGAAGTCCTGGTATGATCAATTTTAGGCCTTTATGGAGAGAGGTACCTACTGAAAAGGGCAGATATCATGCCAAGTGGGGAGCGGTTCATCCGATTAGAAAAAAGTAGCTGTTTTTAAATGAGAAATTTGTCTTCGCAGGTGCTAGTAGAGAAGTGCTAAGGGCAGAAATTTGACAAATATTGCTCGCTATGACGGCTTCTGTCACTTAAAATCCCTGAGCTTGGCAGGGCTCGAACCTGTTGGATTTTACGGTAGAGAAAACAATGGGGTGAGGTCGGTATTCACGCAGTCCTGCCGGCAAGATAGTCAACGATTACACCCACATGGACCCTGGCAATTCTCAGAAGCTCTTTTTCATCGACAGATTCATCCGGCCCCCCCATATTGTACACCCGGGGCCCATAGATGGCCGTCGGGATACCCGCGCGGCGGAAAAATCTGCCGTCCGTATAACCCAACCTGACCACCGAGAGCGCCTCGCGCCTGCTCACGCTCTGAGAATTTACCCTCAAATACCGAATGAGCTTCTCATGAACCGGCGTCACATACGGGTCGCACCTGTTCAGTACCTCAACTCGAACCGTCGTCAGCCGAAGCTGTTCGACTCGCAGCCTGACCTCCCTCTCCACCGCCGCGGTGGTCATCCCGGGGGGCACCCGTATATCGAGCTCAGCTTCACAGCTTTGCGGGATGAGATTTACCTGGCCACCTCCACGCATCGATCCCACATTGACTGTGATCGTATCAGCCATGGTCCCGGTCCCGGGTCCCCAACGTTTCTCCACCACCGGCCTCTGCCGGCGAATCAGCGCCGAGATCTCCCGTCGTGGCCTTGCCCTCTTTCCATGGAGTTTTGATATGGAATCAACGACCGCGAAAACCTTTTCGATGGCGCTTTCGCCTTGTCCGTAGGCGGCATGGCCCGACACACCTGAGGCGCTGATCCTCAACCAGAGGACCCCTTTCTCCCCAACGCCGATCGCCCATGCGCCCGAGGACTCTCCGATCAGGCAGGCGTCCCCTCGAACCGCCCTTACGTTTTTCAACAACCACTGGGTCCCCCACACCCCCCCCGTCTCCTCATCAGAGACCAGCGCAAGGGTCAGCGAACCCTTCAACTTAACCCGCGTCTCCTTTATCAGTGCCGCTGCCAAGAGGGAGACGGCAAGGCCCGCCTTCATATCCCCGGCACCTCGACCAAGAATCTTCCCGTTCCTGACTGTCCCCGAGAAGGGAGGAAACGTCCAGCCCTCACCCGCCGGGAACTCATCCATGTGTCCCGAGAGGACAAGATTTGGCCGGCCTTGACCAATCGAAGCTACAATGTTGGGTCTGCCCTTC
>JAZFYO010000178.1:0-6888 GCA_036443615.1 Binatia bacterium
TCGATGCCATCCGTTGTATGAAACAGGCTTTAGATCGGGGCAAGGGGGGCCTGCTGATTTCACCCTCCGCTTATTTTTGTAAACACCCACCGGTACAGTTTACCGACGAGGAGGCCAGGCAGATGACGGAGGATTTCATTGCTGGGAAACGGGACCTTTCGCCTGAGGAATAGATGGTATCTTAAACGGAGCAGTGTTTGATCTAGACGGAGTCCTCCTTGATACCGAATCACTTTGAGGGATCGAACCCTTGAAGTGTCCGTTACATTGCTAAATCTGACGGTACGTCCTCTCCGCTGATTCATGTGCCAAATTTGGTGCTGAATCAGGAGCGTGGTAGAAAATGACTCATCAAGTTCTTATCCATCATTGACCACCAGCTCACATCCTCCAATGATACCCTAGAAGTTTTCTCAATGCTGCTCGACCATTCAATCAAGGCCGTTATCTGGGACTCCGGTGGTGTGATCGTGTGGACCAAGGACGACAGCAGTCGGCGTGCGTGGGAGCAGAAGCTCGGCCTTTCACTCTACGACCTCGACCGAGTTGTGCTTGGCAGTGAATCGTGGGTTCAGGCACAGCGCGGCGATATACTGGAGGAACATTACTGGATTGAGGTGCAAAAGAAGCTTGATCTCGACGAGGGATCTTTCCAGGACTTACGCCGGGATTTCTACGCGGGAGATTGTGTCAATCCGGTCGTGATCAATGTGATTACGCGCCTCCGCCCACATTATAGGCAAGCAGTGTTGAGCAATGCTGTGCCCTCACTGATCGAGACATTCCGAGACCGTTTCCAGATTGCCCACCTGTTTGATGTCATCATCGCCTCCGCATCAATCGGGGTGATGAAGCCCGACCCGGAAGCCTATCAGGCCGCTCTGGACGCCTTGAGCCTGAAGGCCGAGGAGACGGTATTCATCGATGATCTCCTCGAGAACATTAAGGGAGCCAAGGAGCTGGGAATGCACACCATACATTTCGAACCAAAGAACTACGATGTACGGCCGAGGCTGTCGGCCCTTCTCGGTGGAGTCGGGCTTTGACGGGACGCCTGATATCATCTAGGCTCATCACTCTGTGACGCAACTTTGCTCTGCAGGCGGGCAAAGATCCTTTGATAGACTACCAACGTGGATTCGGCTGTCCTGTCCCAGGAAAAGTCTCTCGCCCGAAGTAATCCCTGGGCCCGTAGGCGCCCTCTGAGACCCTGATCCAGAATCACACAACGCATGGCATCCGCAAGCGCTGCAGCGTCCTTGGGGTCGACGAGTAGCGCAGCGGATCCAGCGATCTCCGGCAAGGAAGAAACATTGGACGTAATAACGGGGCAGCCACAAGCCATTGCTTCTACGATGGGCAGACCGAATCCTTCGTACAGCGAGGGAAACACGAGGGCAAGCGCGTTCGAATATGCGATGGCCAGATCCTGATCCGACAGGTGTTCCACGAAGTGCAGTTCGTTTTCAATCCCCAGGCGGCGCGCTTCTTCCAGTGTGGCCTTACGGAAAACATCAGACCGCCCGGCGGGCCCTACCTTAAGCAACTTCAAAGAGTCAAACGGAGGCCCTTGCTTTTTGATGAGGGAGAAGGCGTGAAGCAAAACCCTGAGGTTCTTTCGGGGCCTTTCAGAACCCACATAGAGAAGATAGGGCGGACGGAAGGAGGAACTATTTTGCTCATGGCAAGGCTTAAACACACTGTGGTCGACCCCGTTATAGATGACCGTCATCTTCTCTTCCGGAATAGCCAGATGGTGTATGAGGTCTCTCTTTGTTGCCTCAGAAACGCAGATCAAATGGGCTGCCTTTCTGATACCTCTTCTGTCGAGGGCCAGCCCCATGGCGCTTATCCAGCTTTCATTCGCGTACGGAAACGCAATGCGGACGAGATCGTGGACAGTAACAATGATTGGCTGGTTCAACCACAGAACCCAACGAGCAAAGTGCTGGTTGGGCATGTGTATGAGGTGCCCCAGGAGCGCGAGCTGCCTTGCAAGTTGAATACCGTGCCCGATCGAACTGTATCTCCCAGTTGGAATTGTGGACACAGGGAGCCTTTTCGCCAATTCTTGAGAGTACCGATCAATACCCGATCCTTCCGAGGACACAACCAGGCTAACTGGGATGCTACCGGATTCCATGCTTCGCATCTCTCCTCCAGTGACGGAGGTGTGTGGTGTGGCCTAGACGTTGCATAAACATTGAAGCTCTTCTACCAAAAGGTCATTGTTTCTCCGTAGCATATGAGATAAAGGTTTGCTACTCTTCAGTCTTATATATGCACTTGATATACGCGGCAAGAGCTGAGGCGTCATTGTTTGAATCGCCCATGGACCTCTTTCTCCGCCTCCAAATCCCTTAGCCTCTGACTCACCGTGGTTCGTGCGAGCAGTCGCAAGTAGGGCCTTATAGGCGACGATAGGGTGATAGGCATGCTATGAACAGGGAGCAGGAGAGGGACATGGTGGTAGAGCCAAATTCTGAAGCGCGATTCCGGTATTCGTATCAGCCCCACCGATGGCACCCGCGCGAGAAGATCATACGCTTGGTCGGTTCTTATAAGCGGGTACTTGACGTTGGATGCGCCTCGTAGTACCTAGCAAAGCAATTCAAGGCCAACGGCTGCTCTGTGTTCGGAATCGAGTTCGACCCCGAGGAGGCCGAGAAGGCCAGAGTTTACTGCGATACGGTCCTAACGGCCGATGCTGATGCGCTTCCAGCCTCAGCCTTCAGTGATGGATTCTTCGATGTCATTGTCTATGCGGATGTGCTCGAACACATGAAGTATCCGGAGTGTGTACTTAGCATGCAGCAAAGGTGGCTCTCCTCGGACGGCTACGCGATCGTGTCATTGCCGAACATAGCCTTCCTGGGCATCAGACTTCAATTGTTGCTTGGGCGGTTCAACTACAGTGACTCCGGTATCCTCGATAGAACCCACCTGCGGTTCTACACCCTGGCGACGGCAAAGGAGCTTCTGCATGGTGCTCAATATTCAGTCAAAGGGATCGAGCCGGCGGGGCAGCCGTCCACCATCATGCCATCCTGGTTCTTTCCCTCCTTCTGGGCCTCAGGCTTCGTTTTTCAGGCGGCGTCAGCTAGACGCACGCAATAGCACAAAAGGTTAAGATGAAATAAGATAACACAAGCTAAACAGCCCTTCGAAGTGTACGGTTGCCTTTAGTTTAACTCTTCGATTTTAACTTCTGTTCCCAGGTGGCGATACCAAAAGAAGTAAAGTCCAATAGATAAAACCACTAAGACAAGAAGCAAAGCTACAAATTTGTCCCACTGGCGCACAACAAGCGTCATCCACATGAGGAACAAAACTAACTGCCACGGTACTGCTATGAAAACTCCGACGGTATCTCGCCGATTCTCTCGCTTAATATTCTCTAAGGCAGGCGGAGAAAATCTGCGACGAACCGGACCCCAAACTCCAAGAGGCCGAGTCTTTCGGTAAAACTCCTCCAAGACTTCTCCATCCGTCGGCATGGTCAAATAGGTGCCCACGAGAAGACCGAAGAACGCAATCGAGCCGACGAAGCAGAAGGAAAGGTAATCAGACCAATCTGGAAAGAGCCATCTCTGCAAAAAAGCAGACAGCATACCGAACCCCGTCCCAATGGCGAAACCATAGCCATTCATGCGCCACCAATACCATCTCACCACCATGGGAATGAGCATGCCAACACCAATGCTCATCGTGAGCCAGCCCCATATTTCATTGATATTTTTAACGGTCAGACTAAAAAGTAATCCTATTCCCACAATCATAACGGATATCCATCTACTCTGCCTAACCAGTTGTTTTTCAGTGGCAGATGGATTTAGGTAGGCCTGGTAAATATCCCGGACCCAGTAAGATGCCCCGGCGTTCACCACTGAATCGAACGTAGACATAGCTGCAGCCATTAACCCGGCCACTAATAGGCCCTTCATTCCTGTTGGAATCATTTCACTGCCTACGACGGTTGGTAAAACCTTTTCCGGATCATCAATCACACCATGGCTTTGACCGTAAACGATCCCCATGATGGCAAGAGCCGTGATAAAGGGCCAGCGAAAAGATAGTAGAAATGTCCATAACAGAGAGAGCAGTCCGGCTTCGCGATCACTTCTGGCAGCAAAGTAACGTTGAGCCATGTATCCATTTGTGCCGCCGTAGCCTTCAATCATCGCTTTGAAAAGGTAAAAGAGGATAGCTATCCCAAAGAAATTAAAAATAGCATAATCAGAGCCAGGATCTAAATTCATCTCCCAAGGGGGAACAACATGAGTCCAAACTTCCCGAGTGGTCTGCAGCGTCTGGAAAGTTCCGTCTTTCATCGGGATAGAAACAGAAAACTCTTCGGGGAGTGGATATTGAGTTAACCCCAAATAGCAGACATAAATAATGGCTCCAAAGATCAGCACACTTTGTACTATGTCAGTTAAAATCACGCCATATAAACCGCTCGGGACCGTGTAGATCATTGCCAAAACAATCATCAATAAAGCAGCCCAAAATTTATCAGGTACCCCAAACAGAGAGGGTATCCCGAGAATTTCAGCAACAAATATCCCGGCGCCAGTTGAAAAATAAGCAACCATACCGATAGTGAGAAGAATCATACCAATGGCAGCAACCAAGCGAGCCGCATCTCCTTGCCGATCCTTTCCAAAGCGAAAGTGCATCCATTCAGCGAACGTCATCACCTGAGAGCGACGATTCCACTTCCCCATGAAAATCATCAAGATGGCCATCACCAAGACGACTCCTCCTCGAATCTCGATAAAAAAGCCGCTTACTCCCAGGGCAAAGACAAGCGCCGTGTTAATCATAGTACCGGTCACATCTAGGTTGGATGCCATTCCGGAAGCCCCTAGCATCCACCATGGCATGGAGCGATTGCCCAGGAAATAGGATTCGATTCCCTCAGAGGCCTTTTTCCTCATGCGGAGGCCAAAGAACACCATTGCAAGCAGATAGAGGACAACGATTGAATAATCGATGAAATGCATGATACCCCCCTTTGGATGGTTTCCCGCCGCAGTTGATCGACTGGGTGTTATTGCAAAATAAGCGATCCCATCAGCTCTGAAACGGGATCCATACTTGACTGGATCTTGCCAACAGCGAGCGCTTTTATAACGTGGATGGCGACGATGGTTCGCGTGTTGGGCATGACAGGCGGTAAGAAAAAATCGGGCGCTTGGAATTGGTCGAGGCGACCAGTCCAACCTTCAAACCACAGAGGCCATCGTATCCGAATCACAATGCAGCCAATCGACGTTCTGTCATGAAGCTAGAGGACCACCCAAAGGTCATATGGCTGTCTACCGTTTTTCAAAACTTCGGCTGGCACATTGTTCTTGCGCCCCAAACCTCCACACGCTCTTTTATTGTGAGATTGCATTCAACGACGCATTAATGCTGTCTCACTAGGTGGTTCCTTGACACAGAGCACCCCCACGACAAAGGGGAGGTATGTTCCGCGGCTACGACAGCGGAGTGGTACTCCGAGAGGACATATCTCTCAAGGAGGCAATGAACCATGACCCTGCATCAGTTTAAAATATGGATAGCCGTTGCAAAACACCAAAATGTCACTTAGACAGCCGACGAACTCCACATCAGGCTACCCTCCGTCTCCCAGCAGATCAAGTCCTGGAGAAAGAGTGTGGAATAAAACTCTACAAGATTAATGCCGGTCGGGGGATTTAACTTACCCAGGCTGAAAGGCTTTTACTTAAATATGCCAAAAAGATCCTATTGTAGGTCGAAACTCTTGAGATGAAATTAAGAAGCAGCCGAAAGCGAAGACGCAGTCAAAGCTAAAGAGCCAGCAAAAGACTCAGCGCAGAAACCTAGAAGCAAATGTTCAGCTTGACCGCCAAAAACTACCCACAGAGCGTCTCGCGGATGATCTCCGCCGCATGATGCACTACTACAACGTTGAGAGATGATAGCTTACGGGATTTGTGGCGGGATTCAGTCTCATTCTCAAGTCTCTCCAGGATCTCCAGGATCTCCAGGATCTCTAACTTATCCATGGATTATAGCTCCCCCGGGATTGTAGATCCTGCGCTTAATTTATGCACGTACTGGTCGGAGACTCTCAATGCAAGTGAGGGCCACGCCTCCAAAGAAACGTGGCCCTTTTGAAAACTGGCTCCCCTTCGTAGACGCATTCCGAACTCTCTTGGCGAGGCCAACGCCTGAGGTAGAGGTACTCTTCAACGACCTCGGGAATCTAACTTCGACAAATCCAATGATACGTTGAACCCAGGACAAGGGGAAACGGAAATCTGTCAATAATCTGAACGCCCTTTTAGGTAGAATTGAACTACAAAGAAGGAGGTAAGCTAAATAAAAATCAAGGCAGGCAGCTCGAACCAAACCTTAACCGGAAAGAGAGCGGATGAATCCCCATCTGGGAACTCGAAGGACCCTCGGACCTATTCAAAACACGGGCTTTACCAGCTGAAAGGGACCATAAAGAGGTTAGGTGGACGGGTAATAGACAAAAGAACCACCTTGGGTAAAGTCCTGTCTCAGTGGAGACAGTCTTTGATTGAAGACCTTGGCGGCAGGGAGGCGATTTCCACCCAACAAGAGGCGCTCGTGGACTTGTGCGTTAAGTCAAAGCTCCTCCTCGATTCGATAGACGTTTGGCTTCTAACCCAACCATCCCTGATAAATTTGTTCAAGCAAGCACTTATTCCGGTGGTGAGGGAGCGAACGCAGCTCGCGGACTCCCTGGCCCAGTATCTCACGCAGCTTGGGCTTGAGCGAAAAGCAAAGACAGTCCCCCCTTTGGACGAGTACCTTGCAGCCAGGTACGCCACACCTGAGAAGGATGGTGATGGAGCCAAGGTTGAGGAGAAGAAAAACACCTGCACC
>JAZFYO010000179.1:0-3274 GCA_036443615.1 Binatia bacterium
GATGGACACTCGTAGAGGTGGTCTCGATTTCAACTGCCGTTGAAACCCGCTCTTCCAGTTGCGGATACCGTTCCTCCAGAAAGCGAGCAACCTGTCTCTTTGAGGGTGAGTTCCAGAGAGGACGGAAGATGTAGAAACCGAACAAAAGCAGTGCACCCAAGATTCCACCCGTCCGGGTCAGCAACAGCGCGCTATCGGAAAAGTTATTGCGGGCCAGAATAAAAGTGAAAAGAAAGGAAGCCAAGACGAGAAAAGCAATCAAAATGGCGGCCCCCTTGACGAGACGCTCCACTTGTAGCTTCCCCTTGGCACGGCTGATCGTTTTTAGGACGGTGTGTTTCATGGTTTGATCACCTATACTACCATTATCACAAAAGCCGCGCCACTACGAACTTTCAACAACTTACAGTTGCGAGACGCGGCGAGACGCGGAAGATAACCGCACTTTCTGCACCCTATCTGCACCCTGGCTGAGTTGTATGGTGTTGCTGCAGCTCAAGGCTCAAGGTTCATCCGCCGCAGCAGGTCCTGGAAGCGAGGGTCGGAGTGCAGATTGTCAAACCAAGGAAACAATCCGAGCAAAGACAGTTGGGACACACGCTCTTGATACGCCTCTTCTAGCCATACGAAAGCAGGTCCACTAGCCTCAAAAAGCAAACTCCTATATCCGAAGTCATCTCGCCGTTCATCACGGTGTTGCCTAGAAAACACAAGAAAATCTTTGACAATACCCGTAATCAATTTAGGATATGGGTATGAAATGGCCAATCCTTTGTGCGCTCCTCGTATCTTTCGTTAGCATGTTTTTTAGTACCGCTGGTGGTTTGCCGACCACATTTCGGCCCGTGGTTCGGGGCAGCCACGGGGTGGTCGCGTCGGGACATCCACTGACAAGTGCTGCCGGCATGCGAATCATGCAGCAAGGGGGAAACGCCGTAGATGCGGCAGTAGCGATGATCCTAGCCGCCAGTGTGGTTGAAAACGATCACTTCGCCTTTGGTGGTCAGTCGCCCATTCTCGTGTACTCGCCTGATACGGGCAAGGTGATGGCCATCAACGGAATCGGGACTGCTCCGAAACTTGCCACACTGAGGTTTTTCTTGGACAAGGGCGGTATCCAGCCCGGGATCTTACGAGCTACCGTACCTCCCATGCCTGGTGCTGTCATCACAGCGCTTGATCTGTTTGGAACAAAAACCTTTGCAGAGGTTGCCGAGCCGGCCATTGAGTATGCTAACGGTTTTCCTTTAGGTGAGTATCTCCATAAGACCTATTTGGAGAGGGAGAAACTTGGCAGGATAAAAGAACCGACCACGGTAAAGCTTATGAAGTCTGGTGGCGGGCTGCCTGACCCCGGAGAAATTTTTTCGCAGCCTGATCTGGCCAGAACTCTACAGACGCTGGTAGCTGCGGAGAAGAGGAACTTACACAAGGGTCGCCATAGGGCACTCATGGCGGTGAGGAGGGAATTCTACGAGGGGTCGATCACCGAGGAGATAGTGCGCTATCACAAATCCAATGGTGGTCTTCACCGGATGCAGGATTACGTTGATTTTAAGACCAAGGTAGTGCCTGCACTTTCAGTGAAATATAAAGAGTATGAAATATACAAGCACGGTCCCTGGACACAGGGCCCGGCCCTGCTCGAAATGCTGAACATCCTTGAAGAGTTCAATCTAAAGGGCATGGGGCATAATAGCGCCGACTACGCACACGTACTGATTGAGACCATGAAGCTTGCGCTAGCGGATCGAGACCACCATTATGGAGATCCGGACTTCTCTGCCGTGCCAATTGAGGGCCTTCTTTCAAAGAAGTACGGTGGTGATAGGCGTAAGCAAATCGACATGGAAAAGGTGATTTTGGAGGAGACTCTTCAAGGGGATCCTTACAAGTACCAAAAAAAGAAAGCGGCGCTTGTAAAATCCAAGGGCCTGCCCCCAGGGTTCACTTTGGTTCACGACGGAGGCGTTGCAGGCACTACATGCATTAATGTTATAGACAGTTTCGGCAACACGGTGTCAGCGACTCCCAGTGGCCCTACAGGCTATGCGATGCCGGTGATGGGAAACACGGGAATCTTAATCAATTCTAGAATGGGTCAGTTTATTCTCGATGCTTCCGTGAACCCTCACAACGTTGTCGCTCCCGGGAAACGACCGAGAACTACCCTCACTCCCACAATCGTACTTAAGCATGGGAAACCTTTTCTAGCTCTAAGTACTCCAGGCACCGATAGACAGGAGCAATCCATCTTGCAGGTTTTTTTGAACATCGTTGAGTTTGGTATGAACCCACAGGAGGCAGTAGAAGCACCTCGCCTGGAGACGCTACACCTCCTCAGCTCTGGCTCATCGAGTATCATCAAACGAGGGGGGGTAAACCTTGAAGGGCGCTTCTCAAAAGAAGTCACCAAAGACTTAAGGGCCAGAGGACACAATGTGACGGTTATTGGAGACTACGACAACAACAGCGGTGTCACTGTTGTTATGTTCGATGCGGAGAGTGGTTCGATTGCAGGGGGTGCCGACATCCGGCGCGACCGCTACGCCATCGCCTGGTAAATCCCCCATGACTATAGCTTCAGATTTTTTGTACAATTCACACCCTCTGCACATTCCCAACATCCACGTCTCCCGCATGGGGCGCGCACATAGAGTGCATTTTTATAAATTTCTTGAGTTTCATTGTTTAATTTCCTCAACGTCGGCAACTATCTCAAAAGGAGGCTGATGTATGAACCAATCAACAGGCAAGATTGATCTCCCTAAATTCAGGGAAGTCAGTAGGGAGCAGCGCGAGCGGGCCAAGGCCGGTCCTGAAGGACATACAATCCAGCAGCGGGCAAGTGATCCGACTCATGGAGGATCAGCTAAAGGAGGCGAGGGTTGGGGAATACACTATTATATCCCTAGCTGTCACAATCTGGATTCTCCCCCCTGTAGACCCGCTTGAGGACGAGTCCGGTTGGCCACCAGCCACTCGGCCATGAAAACCGCCGCGCCCACCAGCAGGAAAAGCCACCACAGTGATTGTTGTCGGTCCTTTTCCTGGACCGATTGCTCGGAACCGACTTCTTCCACGCGGGCTTCAAGCGGAACGAAAACTGCCTGAAACTCTTCCATGGCCACAGCACTCAGGTCCGATTCAAGGGGTGGGGTGTTCACAGCAACCCAGTCGGTCTTCTTATTGCTCCGTACTTCATAATGACCCGGAATCTTCAATTGAATAAAACCGGGCTTCTCCTCGTTGAGTCCAAGGACCCTTTGGCCCC
>JAZFYO010000180.1:0-4089 GCA_036443615.1 Binatia bacterium
TGTAGTGGTCATTGCTCACGGTCACCGCATTGGCCTCAATGCCTGGGGTCACATTGAAGTTAGGGTCCGTCACCACCCGGGTCCCGGTCCCGGAACGGATCAAAAAACTCGAATGACCAAACCACTGTACAAAGTATTGGCCCAAACGAGATCTACCGCCGCCACGAATCTGAACTAGGTCGCGTCCCTGGTCCAACAGGCGAACTAGATAGGGATTACAAACTGCCTCGGCTACACGCCTCAATGACAGCAATATAAATCCACCAAGAAGGCCAATAAACCCTCGTCGTCTCAAATCCGTTCCTCAAAGATCAGGGCCGTAAAACTCGATACCTTAGTCTCTGGCCACTTCCACGCGTCTTCGGGAAGGTCTGCCTTCTCGCAAACCTGCTGAAGAAACGTCTTCCCGTCCCAGCCGTGTTCCACGGCTACCTGGGGGAGCAGAACCCCTCTCTTCTCCTTCCACTCGACATGAAGACCGTGCTCTCCAACCTTCAGCGAGAGGGGATCATGAACAAGCTCCAGGGGAGAGAGGGCAGAGATGTCAATGGCGATATCCGGGAGCTCGCTCTGGCTAACCGGTGGAAAGCGGTAGTCCTGGGAGGCGGCTGACTGGGTCATCTCAATCACAGTCTCAAACAGGGGGCGCGTTGGGAAACAGGTCCCGATGCATCCGCGTAGATAATTCCCCTTATTCAGCGTAACAAAGGCCCCGATCTCTGAACTCAGAAGATAAGGATCTTTTACCTCGTCGGGCTGCAGTTCCCGTCCACATACAAAACTCTCCAGGGCCCGACGGGACAACCCGATAAGACTTCGCTGGGACTCGAAGGGAATATGAAGGACTCCCATCTCCTTCCCTTTTCGCAATCGGCAAGTCTAATCCTGACCAACTCGCATTACAAGGCAAAATCCACAGTCCCAATTTGACTCTATGCCGAGCAATTATGGCAGGTGCCATAGAGGGATAGCTGATGGGAGGTTACCGTGAAACCTTCACGGGGTAGGGAGGAAGATAGAATCTCTTCTTTGGCGCCAACAAAGACGTCATACACCCGTCCGCAACTTTGGCAAATAAAGTGCTGGTGCTGTTGGATGAGGGGATCGAAATGTTGTGTCCGACCCAGAGTGAGCACCTGAAGCTTTCCCTCGGCGACCAGCTTCTGCAGATTACGATAGACCGTCCCAAGACTGATGTTCGTAATATCCCTGCGCACCTTTGCGTAGATCTGGTCTGCGGTCGGATGCGAGGCCTCATCTTTCACCGCATCCCAGATAACCTCCAACTGTTTGGTCCACCTCCGTGATTCGCTGTCCATCAAGCCCCCTGCGCAACAAGGTCACCCACCAGCGATTTTCTGGTTTCTGGTCCGATCGCTTTCTCGGCATGGTAGTTCGGATGATCAATCACTAACGTTGCATCTGCATTCTCATTAACAAAGGCATGGATATGTTCCGGTTCAAGGGGAAACCTCAAATATTGCACTGCACTGATCTTGTCCTCCTTGCTGTGTCCTTCTTCAAAGCGTGCATGGGTCGAGTGTTGGTCGCCGATCTTGAGATAGACAACCTCGTCAATGCCGAGAAACTCAAGCAGCTGTTCGCGCATGTGACTCTGGTCCTCGATCTCCAAGAGAAGGGTCGCACTGAGCTCGCCGGGATCAGGGATCAACTCGTTATAGACCTCAATCTCCTCCCTGATCTTAGCCAAATCGGTGATTCTCTCCGCCCTAACCATCTCTTGGATCTGAAAGATCACAGTCTCCCGATTTTCAAAGACAAGGGAGACCTTATCCCCAACCGAGACCCGCCTCTTTTTCTTTAGCTCGATGATGCGCCGGCGGAAGTCATCGCGGACCTTCTCATACGCCGGAAGGCCCATGATGTCATCTAGACTTATCTTTTCCATCCCCAGTTCCTCTCTCGAGACCATAGGCCATTGCCAAGATCTGGACCGGATGAAGAGCTTTCTTCCCAATACCCTGCTCAATCTGGAGTGCCGCCAGGGAACAATCCGACGCCGTCAAGTCTGGCTGGCTCTCATGAATCTCCCGCAAAAGGGGCTCTGCAACCTTTAGGGAAAGGTTAAAGTACTGCTGCTTCAGACCCCATGTCCCGTCAATCGCCGAACATTTTTCGATGAGGTGAACTGTTGTGCCTGGAATGAGCTGCATCAGGTCACGGGACTTGAAGCCGATGTTCTGCGCCCGCAAATGGCATGGCATTTGGTAAGCCACGCGCCCCATTCCTTTGGCAAAGCGGGTGTCGAGCTTTCCCTCAGCGTGGAGGGCCATGAGGTACTCGCAGATATCATAAGTCCTCCTGGCAACCTCCTGAACCTCTCCACCCTCGAGCAGCACGGGGTACTCCTGTTTGAGCATGTAACTACAGGTCGGACCCGGGACCACGACATCGTAGTTCTCTTTGACCAGGGCATGGAGAGTATCGATATTTGCCCTGGCACTCTTCTTGGTCGCCTCTATATCCCCCCCGTCAATATACGGCATGCCGCAACACTGCTGTTTTGGGCATACCACCTGAATCCCATTTTTTTCCAACACATCAACACAGGCCTGACCGATATCTGGGTGATTGTAATTCACGCTACAGGTATAGAATAGGGCAACCTTCTTGCCCTCCTTTGGCCCACTCTTATTGATTCGCCGATCAAACCAGCGGTTAAAGGTCTCCGAGGCATAAGGCGGTAGGTGCCGGTCTCGGTGGATACCCAGAATCTTTTCCATGATCCAACGAAGAAGAGGATTGCGGTTGACCCAATTGGTGAGAGGCGCAAAAAAACACCCCAGGCGCCCGATTCGATCTACCTGACCTAAAAAGCGATCCTGGAGAAGTTGACCCTCACGCCTGACCTGAACCGCCTTCGACCTCAACATGAGGCGAGGGAAGTCAAGATCCCAGCGATGCGGAGGGGTGTAAGGACAGTTGTTAAAGCACAGCTTGCATTGATAGCAGAGATCCGTGACGCTTCTCAGGTCCCCGGAACCCAGCCTATCCGCTTCCCCGTCAACCGATTCCTCGTCGAGACGATCAAAGAGATCGCTGAACGAAGGGCAGAGGTTAAAGCAGCGCCTGCAGCCATTGCAAATGTCAAAGACGCGACGAAGCTCGTTATCTGTCTTGTCCTGATTCCAGAACGACTCGTTGTCCGAATTAAAGGCCATCGATCCTCAGCCTAGCCTAAGGTAATGTCGGGTGACGTACCGTCTTAAGGGGCTGTCGAGTCCCTGTCCTTTTGGGGCATACCGGCTTGATATACGCCCATCAAGGAGAAGAGGCAGGGACTCCACAATCAAAAACCCGGGACCTCAGCCGCTTAACTTGCCGCGTCTGCGGGCTCCTTACCCTCGATCATTTTAAGCCCCTTGGTAAACCGCCCGGCATGGGACTTTTCCGCCTTTGCCAGGGTCTCGAACCACTCACCTAATTCTTCGAGGCCTTCCTGACGTGCAGTTTTGGCAAACCCGGGGTACATCTCGGTATACTCGTAGGTCTCACCTTCGATTGCTGACTTGAGGTTCTTCTCCGTGTTTCCGATGGGAACATCAGTCACCGGATCACCAACCTCCTTTAGATAATCGAGGTGACCGAAGGCGTGTCCGGTCTCAGCCTCCGATGTGTCGCGGAACAGCCCCCCGACATCCGGATAACCCTCTATATCGGCTACTCGCGCAAAATATAGATAGCGCCGGTTCGCCTGTGATTCGCCAGCGAAAGCGTTCTTCAAATTTTCCCAACTCCTTGTTCCCTTAATGCTTTTAGACATAAAAATACCCTCCTTTGGATTTTATTAATAATCGCTATCATTACTATAGCCTTATATCCGTCTTTTCAAGTGGGTCCCCGCCTGTTCCATTTGCATGATCTCAAAATCGATTCGCCGAAGCGCCGAATCAGATGAGTCTTCTGCAGCATAGATTAAATAATACATCAATAGATCAGGTAGTTGCACCGGGATCACATGAACCCCGGCAGTATCTCCATAAACTCTGTGGTAAGTGGTAAATCGGCGCGAGTAGGCCCGAACGTAAAAGAAGCTTTTGCGCCGCAGAGTCCATCCATAGAGGGCTG
>JAZFYO010000181.1:0-4792 GCA_036443615.1 Binatia bacterium
TATTCTAGCCCAGGAGAGTACCTGGGGCAGCGGGTTCAGCGACTTATCTTACTTGACATGCAGTGGGACCCTTGGTCTACTAGCAAGAGTCTGGAATATTCGGTCTAAGGCCCCCTTCGATAAAGCACGATTTTTTCATTGTGCGTCATTTGTGTGAGAACTAGAACAGACAAGCCCCAAGAGCTACCTAACAAGCAGACCCTTGGGGCTTAAAATGGTTGGTTATTGTAGGCTGTTGTAGGCTGTAGTCGGAGTAGGGAGGGGACTGGAAATCGTGTGTACCCCTAATAAGGGTACCGGGGGTTCGAATCCCCCCCTCTCCGCCATGTATACTGTCAATCACTAATGGTCCGTTGTCAGGAGTTGATATCAGCCCTTTATTTCTTGCGACGGCCTATATAATGACTGTTGGATTTTGTCTAGTGAATTCTCCTTGGGATGTTGATTGCTGATAGCCGGGTCCTGTGCAAGGCGGTCCCGTGAACTCCGTCAGGTCCGGAAGGAAGCAGCGGTAGCGGTTGTACCCCTGTGCCACAGGGAAACCTGGCTGTCAGCAATGGCCATCCATAACATATGTCCTACAAGGTTTTAGCGAGAAAATGGCGCCCCCGGCAATTTGGGGAAATTGTTGGGCAGGGGCATATTACCCGCATCTTGGTAAACGCCATATTGTCGAACCGGATCGCTCACAGTTATCTGTTCACCGGTGTCCGTGGCGTTGGGAAAACCACTGCGGCCCGGATCCTTGCCAAGGCTCTAAACTGCGAGAAGGGTCCTATTCCAAATCCTTGCGGTCAATGTGCAAATTGCTCCGAAATCAGCAATGGTAATTCCCTGGATGTTTTTGAGATTGACGGGGCCTCTAATCGTGGCATCGATGAGGTGCGCCAGATTATCGAAAACATCAGATATCAGCCAGCCAATAGTCGATTTAAAATTTATATAATTGATGAGGTGCACCAGGTAACCAAGGATGCCTTTAATGCTCTCTTGAAGACCCTGGAGGAGCCTCCCCCCTTTGGTAAATTTATCCTGGCCACGACCGAGCCCCATCGCATACCGGAGACGATTCTTTCTCGTTGCCAGCGCTTTGACTTCCGGCGCATTTCGTCGCGTGAAATAGTTCAGCGCCTCAGCGACATTGCCAGGGATGAAAATCTCCAGGTAACCCAAGGCGCGCTCCTTCTTATTGCTCGGGAGGCAGAGGGAAGCATGCGGGATGCTCAGTCTCTTCTGGAGCAGGTCCTTTCTTATGCGGTTCCAACGACTGCAGGTCAGGATTCGGGTGTGCAGATCGATGAGCGGATCTTGCAGGATATCCTGGGGATTGCGGAACGAAGGCTCTTGTATGAAATTTCGAAGGCAGTCTTTGAGGGCCAGCCGAAGAGGTGCATAGAGTTGGTGGCTGAGGTGATGGTACAAGGTCTGGATCTCGCCCGATTATCACGTGAGCTTGTAGAACATTTTCGTAATCTTCTCGTCGCCCGCTTAGTTCAGCAAAAAGGTGAGGGGGGAGAGGGCAATGAGGCTGAGTCCTCGGAGTCAGGTCTGTTATTTGATCTGCCCGATCAGGAGCTAGAGGATCTGAGTAGGCAGGTCTCCGAGGTTTCAGTGGATACGTTGATGGACTTTTTTAGGCTCATGTCGGATGGAGACACGGAGGTCGCACGCTCTTCTTACCCCCGGTTCGCTCTGGAGACTGTCTTGGTTCGACTTGCGACGCTCCCTAAGGTAATCCCGGTAGCAGAGGCGCTGGAGCGGTTGGAGACCATGGAGCGGAGGTTGTCAGAGGGAAGGGGTCGGGAGGTGTCTCCTCGTTCTGCTAGTGGGGAAGATAACAATGATGAGCAAAAAAGGAGAGGCAATGCCTCGGAGTTCTCCGTCCCGGGCGATAAGGCGCAGGTTTGGAAGAAGTTTGTTGCCTTTGTAATGGAAGATAAGAAGTTTTTGGCCTCCCATCTGGAGCAGGCCCATCCCCTGGAACTTTCCCCGGGGAAGCTTGAAATTGGGGTGGGGGAGCGCCACCACTTGAGCTATCTTCAGGATCCGGAGAATCTTACTGCATTGAAAGATTTCGCACGCCGTTTCTTCACAAACGAGGTAAACGTGATAGTTTCAAGTTTTGATGTCGGGTCATCTGTGAGCAAGAATGAAACGGTGGAAACCGCCGCGATCGCAGATAAAAGTGATAATAATATGGTTGATGAGGCCTTACGAATCTTCGGCGGTTCGATCAAGGAGGTAAAGAAGAGAGCTGAGACCTGACCCGGATCACGGGAGAGATATGATTCGAATATCGGAATGGGGGTTTTATGGCAAAGGGATTAGGTGGCATAGGAAACATGGGTAATCTCTTCAAACAGGCACAGGAGATGCAAGCCAAGCTGGCTCAGATCCAAGAGGGTTTGGCCGGAAAGACCGTGGAGGCTACTTCCGGGGGGGGGATGGTGCGGGTTACGGTCAATGGACAGTTCGTTCTTTCTTCTATCAAGATTGATCCATCGGTCGTTAATTCTCAAGAAGTAGAAATGCTCGAGGATCTCATTCAGGCAGCAATCAATGAAGGGATGCGTCGGGCTAAAGAAATGGTGTCAGAGGAGATGGGTAAGCTAACAGGGGGAATTAAAGTCCCTGGATTGATGCCATGACGGAATATCCACTCCCACTCGCTCGTCTAATTCAGGAACTCTGTAAGCTGCCCGGCATCGGGGAGAAAACAGCAGGCCGCCTGGCCTTCTTTATGCTCAAAGCTGAAATGAAGGAGGTAGTTGCCTTGGCGGAGAGCATCGAGAAATTGAAACAGCAGATCTCTTTGTGTCCGTCCTGTTTTGGATTGAGCGAGGTGGTGCCGGGAAGCGGAGAGGCGACCCCTTGTATGGTCTGTCGTGATCCGCGGCGGGAGAAGAGCAGGGTGTGTGTGGTGGAGGAACCGGTGGATATGATGGCGGTGGAGAGATCTCAGGAATTCAAAGGTGTATATCACGTGCTTCATGGGGCGATTTCCCCTTTGGATGGCATTGGACCTGAATCCCTACGGATTGAGGACCTCTTGACGCGAATCAAGAGCTCGGACATTGGAGAGGTCATCGTGGCTACCAATCCAACGGTTGCAGGAGAGACGACGGCCCTATTCCTTGCCAAGGTCATCAAACCCTTAGGGGTCAGGGTTACCCGCATTGCGCGGGGACTACCGATGGGCGGAGAGCTGGAGTATACGGACGCAGTGACGCTGGGAAAGGCGATCGAGGGTAGAAGAGATATCTAGGAGGGTCTTATGCGTATTCCACTATATTTCTTGGTCTTTGTACTTTTTTTGTGGGGCTGTGTCGGTAGGGATTTTTCCACTGCTTCCGTTAAGGAAATCCGTCCCAACGTTACCACCAAGTCAGAGATCTTTACGAACTTTGGAGAGCCTGTCGAAAAGGGTTTCGACAGTGGCTACGAGGCGTGGACTTACTACCGCTATACGGCGGGTTATGCAATAGGATCGGCTGGCCAGAAGCGCCTCTACGTCGTTTTTAACAAAGACGGGACTGTGCGTAGTTACTCTTTTAGCGAAAACTGATCATGGCCATGAAGTCTCACACAGAGTATCTCTGGTTCAACACCAAGAAGCACCGCGAATTCGTCAACATTACCTCGAAGGCAGAAGATATCCTTGAGAAGAGCAGAGTTAAAGAGGGCATGTTGTTGGTCTCAGCCATGCACATCACGGCGGGTGTCTATATCAACGACGCGGAGGATGGGCTGATTCAGGACATCGAGGAGTGGCTTAATCGGCTGGCCCCGGAGGGGGTGGACTACCGTCACCACCGGACGGGTGAGACAAACGGGGATGCCCACCTGAAAAATCTCCTGATCGGCCACCAGGTGATCATTCCGATTACTCATGGAAAATTAGACCTGGGGCCGTGGCAGCAGGTCTACTACGCAGAGTTTGACGGCCAGCGTCGAAAGCGGGTCATTGTTAAGGTAATCGGGGAGTAAAAAGAGATTTTCCAAAAAACCGCTTAAGATGTCTTCAGTGAACTTATCGTCTCAACGACTTCTCGATGACGGTCCGTTCGAATAGCTCGGTAATCGGCTCTCCCACCTTCCGGATAAAAGGAAGGAGCGGCTATTTCGGCAGCAAGTAGAGCCGCTTCTAATAATGCTCCATGGTTAAATACCCAGGGAATTGTCAGATGTAGACCTGACTCCCTAACAAAACCCTCCAACCGAACCCCCCCTTTTTAAGGAGGCTTTGCTGACAATCATATTTGCCTGTCCCCTTTTCCCCCCTCGCTAACATGACAACATCTGACTAACTGTAACGCCAGTCAATCGGGTCATCATTTTAGAGCATGCGAGTGTGGTGACAAAGCTACTTTATTGTCACACTGGCCGAGTCCGAGCCTCCAAGGCTCGATGTCACGGTTACGGTTCCGGGGGGGTCATTAACCGGTTTGACCTTCAGCTCGTATTTGTTTTTCTTGAACGT
Organism: Binatia bacterium; assembly: GCA_036443615.1. Classification (GTDB taxonomy): domain Bacteria; phylum Desulfobacterota; class Binatia; order UBA9968; family CAXXLF01; genus JACZXR01. The sequence goes on from JAZFYO010000181.1 coordinate 4,481, forward strand.
CATCTGCTCGAAGCCAACCACCGTGAGGACCGCAGCGGGCTGCTCGCTGCTGGTCGCCCTCACCTTCAGCTCCTTCTTTGCAGCCCGCCATTCGGCGCTGGTGATCGTCACCACATCGACCGTCGGCGCTGGGGCGTCGTTGTCGGCGATGGTGACCGTGTCACTTGCTGGTGTGCCGATTGTGTAGGCGGCCGGGTTGGGAGCGAGCGTGATGATCACCGTCTCATCACCTTCCACGCCAAGGTCGTCGATCGGTGTGATTGTAATCGGCGCCAACAACGAGCCAGCGGCGATCGTCACCGAATTAGACAG
>JAZFYO010000182.1:0-11078 GCA_036443615.1 Binatia bacterium
CATCGACGCCTTTGGCTCCCTCCTCCCCAGCGATCCAGCGGGCCAGTCGTTTGTCCAACGATGTGCGCCTTAATCCTCCACGCACGACGGCAGCGATCACCAAGGCTACCAACCACCCGACAACCAGGATGGCCAACGCCCCGATGAGGTTGGGAAGATAATCTCTCATCAATTGATTGATTTGATTTATAATTTCCTGCATAGAATCACCTCTTTCTTCCCGTATAGAGTTTTTATAACACGTTGGTCATTATTGTAGCAATTTAAATTGCGTTCAGGGTAGAGCCATTATTCAATTGGTTGAAAGATACCAAGGCGGAAGTATAACATACCAAGATGCAGCTACTGCCCTGGTTTCGGGTGGCACAAACTTAAATGAGCTCAGGAACAGTCTTGCAACCAACCGACCGCTATTTCCAGACGGATGGCCGAACACTTCACTATGAGGAGTGGGGTGATCCGGTTCATGAAAGCCTGATTCTAGTCCACGGGAACAGAGACCAGTGTCGGAGCTGGGATTGTTTCGCCGATGCCCTCTTCGTCCAGGGATCACCCTCCTTTCATGTGATTGCCCTGGATCTGCGCGGCCACGGGGACAGTGATTGGTCACTACCCGAGCGGGGCTATCAGCACGAGGATTTCATCCTCGACCTAGCAGGAATTGTGCGCCACTTGAGAAAGGATTCTGTGACCCTCATCGGCCACTCCCTCGGGGGAAGCATATCCATGCTTTTTACCGGTTCCTTCCCGACAAAGGTCAGCAAGCTTGTCCTCATCGAGGCAACAGGCCCCTATGCAAGATCAGATGACGATGTCCCGGATCTATTGGCCGGGTGGGTGGAAGGAGAGAGTTCTCAGGCAGGGGACTCTATTTATCCTGGTCCGAACGATGCAGCCGAGGCGATTCAGAAGCGGTTCCCCATGATTCCCGATGAGGCAAGAGCGCAAATGGTCCGTTACGGGACGAAAGTTTCCGGCCAAGGAGTTGTCTGGAAATACGACCCTAGAGTCCGGTTTCAATCGTACTCGAATTTCACAGAAGGCCAAATCCACGCCTTCATCAAGCGCATCCAATGTCCGACGCTGTTGATATTTGGCGCTGAGGGTGGCTTCACGAAGTCTCCACGTTTCTCACGGGTGGGGCTTTTTAATAACGGCAAGGTCGTAGAAATTCCTGGCTGTGGTCACCATGTACCACATGAAAAGCCTGGCGAATTAGCCGAGATTGTCTTTCCCTTTTTATGTACTTGAAGGGTCTGCCTTATTAGGAAGGGCCTACAGGTTTGAAGGCGGCGTCCTTTCATGGTATAAAACTATCCCTGAGGTAAAAGCATGAAAACAGGTATTCACCCGGAGTATAAAGCGGCAACGATTACCTGTGCCTGTGGAAACATAATCGAGACACGCTCCACGGTTCCGAAGATTCACGTGGAAATATGCTCCAGTTGCCATCCTTTCTTTACCGGGAAACAGAAGCTCATGGACTCCGCCGGTCGGGTAGAAAAGTTCCGAAAGAAATACAAGCTCAAGGGCTAAACCCAGTGGAGCGTTACGGGCTGAATGTAATCAATTAGCGTAGTTATAAAGGCAAAAAGGGCAAAGGGTGGGGAATTCCCTTTGCCCTTTTTTATTTTTTGTCTCTTCTTTGAATTTAACTAGAACGGTCAACCCATGATAGACAAATTATCCCAAGTGGAAAAGCGATATATAGAGCTCGAGCGTCTCCTAGCCGATCCCCATCTCCTAAGCAATCAGAAGGAGTACGCTAAGGTCGCTAAGGAACGGTCCGGTTTGGAAGAGGTCGTCTCTTGTTATCGTGAGTGGAGCAAGGTGGATCAAGAGATCCAGCAGAATCGAGAGCTGCTCAACGAAAAAGACGATGCCATTAGAGATCTTGCGAAAGAAGAGTTGTCGGCATTGCGGTTGCAGAAAGACAACCTTGAAAACCGGCTCAGGATTTTGATCCTTCCTAAAGATCCCAACGACAGCAAGAACGTGATACTTGAGATCCGAGCAGGGACCGGCGGAGAAGAGGCCTCTCTCTTTGCCTCCTCCCTCTATCGCATGTATCACCGATATGCTGAATCCCAGGGGTGGAGGGTTGAGGTCTTGAGCTCCAACTCCACGGGACTGGGTGGATTCAAAGAGAGCATCATGATCGTTGAGGGGCGGGGTGTTTATAGCCGTCTTAAATTCGAAGGCGGAGTCCATCGGGTCCAGCGTGTGCCGGTAACCGAGGCCTCGGGCAGGATCCACACCTCCGCTGTGACCGTAGCCGTGCTCGCCGAGGCCGACGAGGTTGAGGTGGATATCGATGCCAAGGATCTCCGCGTTGATGTCTTCCGGTCGTCCGGACCCGGAGGGCAGAGCGTCAACACCACAGACTCAGCGGTCAGAATCACTCATCTGCCCACGGGGGTTGTGGTCACTTGTCAGGATGAGAAGTCACAGCACAAAAATAAGTCCAAGGCCCTCAAAATCCTCAGGGCCCGTCTGTTAGAAAAAAAACAGGAGGAGCAACATTCGGAGATCGCCGCTACGAGGAGGCATATGGTGGGAAGCGGAGATCGAAGTGAACGCATCAGGACCTATAACTTTCCTCAGGGAAGGGTAACGGACCATAGAATCAATTTTACCCTCTACAAGTTAGAGCGAGTGATGGACGGAGAACTCGACGAATTGATCAATGCCCTGATCACTCACTATCAGGCAGAGGCATTACGAGCGACCGGCTAAAGGGTCAGCGGAAGAATTATGAGCGGTGAGAACTTTCACAGTGTGGGAGACTTTGGACCGAGGTCCATTACGGTGGTGCAGGCACTGCAGAGAGGGACAGAGCACCTCGGCCGCCTGGGAATCGAGAGTGCGCGCCTCGACGCGGAGGTGCTCCTAGGCTTCGTCTTGGGAGGCGGAAGAGAGCAAATCTACCTCAACTATGAGACGCCGCTTAAGTTTCACGATGAAGAGTGGTATCGCCGCCTTCTTCAACGGCGTGCCCGAGGGGAGCCGATTGCCTACATTACCGGCCATCGGGAATTTTGGTCTCTTGATTTTTTAGTTACCCCGGACGTGCTCGTGCCAAGGGCCGAGACCGAATTGCTCGTGGAGGCAACCCTTGGACAGATAGAGGAAACAGCTCGTCGGGACAGGTCTAAATTGCCCGATACAAATTTTCATGTACTCGATCTTGGAACGGGAAGCGGCGCCATTGGCGTGAGTTTGACGAAGGAGAGAAGGGATGTGGAGGTATGGGCGACGGATCTTTCCGCAAAGGCCTTAGAAATTGCCCGAGCTAATGCGGATCGGCTCGGGGTAAAAGATAGAATCCGTTTTGTAGAGGGAGATCTCTTTGAGCCCATTAAGAGTCAGTGTGGGTTTTTCCACGGGGTGGTTTCCAATCCCCCTTACGTGCGCCGCAGTGAGATAGAGTATCTTTCTCGGGAAGTGCGGGACTGGGAGCCAAAACTGGCGTTGGATGGTGGGCCGGACGGGCTCGATTTTCATCGACGGATCATTCAGCAAGGACACCTGTACCTAAAGGACGGGGGATTTATAGCGCTGGAGATCGCACCCGACATGGGAGAAGAGGTCTGCCGACTATTGGAAAGTGCTGGTCGCTATTGCGAAGGTTCAATCCACCGGGACCTTGCCGGTAGAAACCGCATTGTTTCTGCGCGAATACTCCCTCAATCTAAATTAGTTAACTAAGAGGCCAGAAGGAAGTGGACAGTATCGTGGTTCGTGGAGGCCGAAGGCTCCAGGGCGAAGTAGTTATCAGTGGGGCAAAGAATTCGGCCCTCCCCGTTTTAATTTCCTCGCTCCTGACCGCAGAGCCCTGTTCCTACCAGAACATCCCTGACCTCAGGGATATCCACACCACCTTGAGGCTCCTTACCGGTCTTGGGGTGAAGATCAAAAGGGAAAGACCCTCCAGTTGGACGGGCCAACTAACACTTCGGACAGATACGATAACAAAGCTCGAGGCATCTTATAATTTGGTCAAGACCATGCGGGCCTCGTTCCTGGTCCTAGGACCGCTCTTGAGTCGTTTCGGAGAGGCCCAAGTATCCACCCCGGGGGGCTGCGCCATCGGCACGCGACCTGTGGATCTCCACCTTAAGGGCCTAACCCGGATGGGAGCCAACATCGAACTGGTGCATGGATATGTACAGGCCAAGGCAAAAAGACTCACCGGAGCGAGAATATACTTGGACTTGCCCTCTGTAGGAGCAACAGAAAATCTCATGATGGCTGCTACCTTGGCCAAGGGAACAACCGTGATCGATAACGCGGCCAAGGAACCCGAGGTGGTCGAGCTGGCCTCTGTCCTGAACAAGATGGGTGCCAAGGTTGACGGGGCGGGAAGCGATACCTTGACCATCGAGGGGGTGGAGGTGCTCGGCGGGGTCTCCCACCGTCTCATTACAGATCGGATCGAAGCGGGGACCTTTATGGTAGCGGCCGCACTGACTGAAGGAGAGATTGTAGTGCGAGGGGCCCGATTGGATCACCTGGACTCCTTTCTGACTAAACTCAAAGAGACCGGTGTCACGCTCGCATCTGTAGGGGATGGGGTCAAGGTCAAGGGATCCGGCGGGGGAAAGAGCGTTGATATTGTCACCTTGCCTCACCCGGGATTCCCCACCGATCTACAGGCGCAGATGATGGTCTTGATGGCAGTGGCCGATGGTGTCAGCGTGATTACAGAAAATATCTTTGAGAATCGCTTTATGCACGCGCAGGAGTTAGACCGGATGGGGGCGAATATCCGCCTCGAAGGGAATCGTGCTATCGTGAAAGGTGTGCAGAGTCTTTCTGGAGCAGCGGTGATGGCCACGGATCTCCGGGCCAGCGTCTCTCTGGTCTTGGCCGGTCTCGTGGCAAAGGGGGCAACAGAGATATCGAGGGTCTACCATCTGGATCGGGGCTATGAGCACATTGAGCAGAAACTCTCCGGGCTCGGAGCCGATATTGAAAGAGTACAACAGTGAAAATTACATTCGTGAAGACAGGCGATCGGAGATTTGAGCGAACCTTGAAAACGATTATTCAGCGCAGGGGCGAAGTGGACGGAAAGGTGGAAGGCTCCGTGCGAAAGATCATCCAGGCGGTCCGCCAGGATGGGGACCGTGCCCTCTTGCGGTACGCTAGGACCTTCGATGGGTACCGCCTGAGCACATCGGATATGGAGGTCAAAACACGGGAGATCGATCGGGCAATGAAACTTGTCTCCAAGGAGGATATTCGGGCCTTAACCCTCGCGGCACGAAGGATTGCCCGTTTCCACCGTCGCCAGCTGGAAAGGAGCTGGGAGTATCGCGACCCCCTCGGCCTGGTATTAGGACAAAGGATTAATCCTTTAGAGAATGTCGGAGTTTATGTCCCCGGGGGTAAGGCATCCTATCCATCGACGGTCCTGATGAGTACGATACCGGCTAAGGTCGCTGGGGTAAAGCAAGTCGTGATGACCTCTCCCATCAGAATTGACGCAGCCCCCGTCCTGGCTGCGGCTCGCATTGCAGGGGTCGACCGCATCTTCCGTGTCGGGGGCGCCCAGGCAATCGCAGCCCTAGCCTTCGGGACCAAGACGATTCCCCGAGTGGATAAGATCGTTGGGCCAGGTAATATCTATGTTACAACGGCCAAGCGCCTTCTCTTTGGGCAGGTCGGAATCGACTCCCTTTCAGGGCCCAGTGAAGTTCTCCTGTTGGCCGACTCTGGTGCAGATCCGGCCTATATTGCCGCCGATATGCTCTCCCAGGCCGAGCATGATGAGATGGCAGCGGCCCTCTGTGTGACGCCTTCACTTTCGTTGGGCCTCAAGGTCAAAGCGGCCCTGGAAAAACAGCTCAAAGAGACAAAGCGCAAGGCAATCACGACCAAGGCCTTGGAACGATACGGGGCGATTATCGTAACGCGAGGGTCAAGCGAAGGGGTGGATCTCGTGAATGCCATTGCGCCGGAGCATGTGCAGATTATGACACGTCACCCTGAAAAGTGGGCCCGTTCGATCCGCAACGCAGGGGCCATCTTTCTCGGCTCTTATTCTACGCCTCCATTGGGAGACTACATGGCGGGGCCAAACCATGTATTGCCGACCGGCGGTAGCGCCCGCTTTTTCTCGCCCCTGGGGACCTACGATTATGTCAAGCGGACAAGCCTCATTCGAGCTAACAGGAAAGGCCTGACATCGCTGGCCCCCCAGATCGTCCACCTGGCGCGCCTTGAAGGTCTCGACGATCATGCCCGGGCAGTGGAGTCACGTATGGAGAAGGAGGGCCATTATGGCAAGAACGGCTAAGGTAGAGCGAAAGACAAAGGAAACGGAGATCCTAGCGGAGCTGAATCTGGACGGCGGCGGCAGCTCTGAGGTCCAGACCGGCATTCCCTTCTTCAATCACATGCTGGAGATATTTGCCCGCCACGGGTTATTTGACTTGCAGCTAAAGGCCCAAGGGGATCTCGAAGTAGACTACCATCACACCGTCGAGGACATCGGGTTGGCTCTGGGCCAGGCCTTCAAGGAGGCATTGGGGGACAAGCAAGGGATTTGTCGGTTTGGAGAATCGAGCGTGCCGTTAGATGAAGCCCTGGCACGGGTCGTCGTAGATCTCAGTGGTCGGCCCTATCTTTCCTACAATGTAAAGATCCGGCCCGGCCGCGTGGGAAGCTTCGACACCGATCTCCCCCACGAATTCTTCCAGGCCTTTGCCAACCAGGCCGGCATGAATCTGCACATCCACGTGTCTGCGGGCGAAAATCCTCATCACATCATTGAGGCAAGTTTCAAGGCCTTTGCCCGCGCCATGGAAAGCGCCACACGAATCGATCCTCGTATCAAAGGAGTCCTGTCGACAAAGGGAAGCCTATGATCGCAATTGTCGATTACGGAATGGGCAATCTACGCAGTGTCCAGAAAGGTTTGGAAAGCGTCGGCTATCGAGCAGAGGTGACACGAGAGCCGCAGCGCATCGCCTCTGCCCACGGCGTCATCCTTCCAGGGGTGGGAGCCTTTCATGCGTGCATGGAAAACCTGAGACGATTTGGGCTCGTCGAACCCGTCCAGGAAGTGGTGCGGCAAAAGAGACCCTTCCTAGGGATCTGCCTTGGGTTTCAGCTTCTGTTCACGCAGAGCGAGGAGTTCGGTCTCCAGAGTGGACTGAATATTTTTCCCGGGAGAGTTGTGGGGTTCCGTCCGCAGGACGGGCTCATAGTCCCGCACATGGGATGGAATCGCATCGATAAGAAAAAAGAATCACCCTTTCTTGAAGGGATCTCTGACGGGGATTACGTTTACTTCGTTCACTCTTACTATGTGGACCCGGAGGAGAAATCTCTCGTTGCAACCACCACGCCCTATGGAGCCACCTTTGCCTCCAGTATCGCCACGGACACCCTCTTTGCCTGCCAGTTTCACCCAGAGAAGAGTCAGGAGATCGGGCTGCGCATCCTGGGCAACTTCGCCCGGTTCGTAAAAAAAGGGTAGGCCGGTGGTCATCATCCCCGCCGTTGACATCAAGGATGGCCAGTGTGTGCGACTCTATCAGGGGGAGATGGACAAAGAGACTGTCTATTTTGAGAACCCCCTGGAAGCGGCAAGAAAATGGGTCGAGCAAGGGGCAGAGTTTCTCCATGTGGTGGACTTAAACGGCGCTGTTTTGGGGCACCCTGTTCACAGGCAAGAGGTGGCGGCCATCTGTACGGTTCTCGGAGTTCCGGTGGAACTCGGTGGCGGACTACGATCACTAGAATCGGTCGGAGAGGCTATGGAGGCGGGGGTAGAACGTGTGGTCGTCGGCACCGCAGCCTATGAGAGCCAGGACCTTCTCCGTTCCTTGTGTAAGCGGTTCCCCGGAAAGATCGTCGTCGGTATTGATGCGAGAGAGGGCCGGGTAGCTATCAAAGGGTGGCAAAAAGAGACCTCTATGGATGCCGTAGACCTTGCCAGGCGTTGTGAAAGCGACGGGGCCTCACGAATCATCTATACCGACATCAGCCGCGACGGCACAGGCATGGGGCCTAATACCGAACGGACACTGAATGTTGCCAGAGCACTGAATATTCCGGTTATCGCCTCCGGAGGCGTAGCCTCGCTTGAGGATATCCGGTCATTGAAGGGGTTGGAAAAGTATGGAGTGGAGGGAGTCATCGTGGGCCGCGCCCTTTATAGTGGAGCCTTCTCTCTCCGAGAAGCCATTGATGTCACGAGGAAAAGACATGTTGGCTAAACGCATCATCCCCTGTCTCGACGTCAACGCAGGTCGCGTGGTCAAGGGAATAAAGTTTGTCGAGCTACGAGATGCAGGCGATCCGGTAGAGATCGCCCGGTTCTACGATCAGGAAGGGGCCGACGAACTATGTTTCCTGGACATCACGGCGTCTCACGAGAAGCGGGACATCATACTGGATGTGGTAGCGCGCACGGCGGAGCAAGTCTTCATACCTCTAACGGTAGGGGGTGGAATCAACCAACCAGAGGACATCCGAAAGCTGCTCAGGGCAGGTGCGGACAAGGTTTCAATCAACACAGGGGCCGTGACGCGGCCGGAATTCGTTCGGGAGGCAGCCGAGACCTTTGGCAGCCAGTGTATTGTTGTGGCCATCGACGCCAAGCGGGCGGGCGACCGATGGGAGGTCTTTACTCATGGAGGAAGAAAGCAGACCGGTATCGAGGCCTGCGCGTGGGCTAAAAAAATGGAGGACTACGGCGCCGGTGAAATTCTTCTCACCAGCATGGACCGAGACGGAACCAAAAATGGCTACGATTTGGAGTTGACCCGAGCGATCACAGAGCGGGTGGTCATTCCCGTAATTGCCTCGGGAGGGGTGGGAAACCCCCTGCATATCTACGAGGGGTTTGCGATCGGCAACGCCAGCGCTGCCCTGGCCGCTTCCATCTTCCATTATCGCGAATACACCATCCAGCAGTGCAAGAGCTATCTCACGGAGCGGGGAGTTCCCGTGAGGATGCATAGCCGCAAGTCGTCGCTGCAACCACCAAAAATCGAATAACTACCTCGCGAGCCTTTTAGGCGATCCCCGAGAGCCCCAAGGCTTTTATGTCGATCTGCATAAGCGTCAGGACTCTTGACTCGCCAGAAAGCGCTCTGCGTCTATGGCTGCCATGCAGCCGGTGCCAGCAGCCGTGACCGCCTGCCGATAGACATGATCCTGGACATCGCCACAGGCAAAGACTCCGGGGATTTTCGTTGCCGTTCCATTATGCGTGACGATGTAACCTTGCGCATCTAGCTCTAATTGCCCCACGAATAGCTTCGTGTTGGGCTCGTGCCCGATAGCAATAAAGACTCCGTCACATTTGAAGTCCCGGACATCTCCTGTCTTTACGTTCCTCAGCTTTACCCCTTGGACCCCGCTGTTTTTCGGGTCCCCGTAAATCTCTTCAACCACGCTGTCCCAGACAAAGGAAATTTTGGGGTCTTTGGTTGCCCGCTCCTGCATGATCTTTGACGCGCGGAGCGTGTCCCTTCGGTGAATCACCGAGGCCTTCGTGACAAACTTGGTAAGGAAAAGTGATTCTTCCATGGCCGTGTCCCCTCCTCCGACAACCACCACCTCCTTTTCCTTGAAAAAGAAACCGTCGCAGGTTGCGCAGGCCGACAACCCGTACCCCATCAGCCTCTTTTCCGATTCTAGGCCTAAGAGCCTGGCCGTCGCTCCCGTTGCGATAATCAGAGCATCGGCGGTATAGGACTCTTTTTCTATCTCGACCTGAAAGGGCCTCTGCTTGAGATTCACTGCCCTCACATCCCCAAAGATCGTTTGGGCCCCGAAACGCTCTGCCTGCTTCTTGAATTCCGCCATTAACTCGGGCCCGAGGATCCCTTTTGGAAAACCGGGATAGTTTTCCACGTCGGTGGTGATGGTTAGCTGACCGCCGGGCTGGGAGCCTTCAATGACCAGGGGCTCCATATTGGCTCGAGCCGTATAGAGCGCAGCCGTTAGACCCGCCGATCCTGACCCTAAAATGATCACGCGATGGTGGCTTTTTTTCTTCATGGCTGCTATGTAGCATAAAAATGTTTGAACGGTAAGGAACGGATCCGGACTTCAAATGCGAAGGAAGAGATCATGGCCAAACTCTCCCACCTAGATTCGGAAGGCCGTGCCCGAATGGTCGATGTAACCAATAAGGACGTGACCAGCAGGGTCGCAGTGGCCCGGGGCAGGATCTGCATGCGTCCAGAAACCCTCGCCCTGATCATGGAAAATAAAATGCCCAAAGGCGATGTGTTCTCAGTGGCCCGGGTCGCCGGCATAATGGCTGCCAAAAGGACCTCGGATTTGATCCCCATGTGCCACCCCCTTGGCATCACTTCGGTCGAACTCTCTCTCAATCCTGAAAAAAACCCCGCTCGAGTTGAGATCGAGGCCGTTGTCAAAGTGACTGGTCAGACGGGAGTCGAGATGGAGGCGATGACTGCGGTAGCGGTCTGCGGTTTGACAATTTACGATATGTGCAAGGCAGCCGATCGCGAAATGTCCATCGGCGAGATCCGTCTGGTTAAAAAGAGTGGCGGGAAAAGCGGGGCCTTTACCCGTAAGGAGTAACGTTAGCGACTAGTTTTACCCTACCTGTCGGTACAGGTCTCGCAGCAGGTTTTCGAAAAAGGGCCGGGAATGGCAGAGAGGATTTTTCCTACGCGTGTCAGATTGAGGAACCGGGGGCGTCCCATGGCCCGATACCGAACAATCAAAGAGTGGCCGGAAGAAGACCGGCCCAGGGAAAAGCTTCTCGCAAGGGGAGCGAATTCTCTAACGGAGGCAGAGATCCTGGCGATCATCCTGAGGACGGGGAACGCAAGTACGGGGGAAAGCGCCGTAGACCATGCCCGGGCCCTTCTGAGACAGTTCAAGGGCTTAAAGGGAATTGACGATGCCCCTGTAGGAGAGCTCAGAGCAGTTAAGGGGATTGGCCCGGCGAAGATTGCTCAACTCAAGGCCTGCCTGGAGATCAGTCGTCGAATGGGAAAAAGGAAGTGGAAGGTCGGGGAGCCTTTGAGTTCACCAGAGGACATCTTCCGCCATTTTCAGGGCCAGCTCCAAAAAAAGAAACG
>JAZFYO010000183.1:0-9773 GCA_036443615.1 Binatia bacterium
TGCCGCTTCTCCCCCCTGTGGAGTAATGGACCGCGACTCCACGGGGGAAACCCCATCGGCTTTTTGCCCGCCTCAAGAGGCGGGGTTTACAATAAATCAAAGCTCGGTCGATCCGCCCAGGCGCTGAATGAGGCCCTCAAACGCCGCCTGGCACAGGGCACGGGAGCATTCATCACTTATCACCTTCCGAGCGTGCGGAAGCCGATCTCAATTCCCTCATCTCCTCCAGTTCCTCGATGGTTCGAGGCCAATCCTTCTTGAGCAGGCGTGATAACGCTCGATCCGCCATGAGTCTCCCTCCAGTCTGGCAGCGCGTGCAGTAGTTGGTCTCGTTCTCCGCATAGACGATCCGCTGCACCGGGGAGCCGCACTCGAGACAGGGCTTACGGTATCGGCCGTGAACCGCCATCCCACGGCGAAAGGCAGTCACTTTCTCCGGAAACCCTTCTCCCATCTCCCGTCGAAGTCTTTCGATCCACTCCCGAAGCGTCCTCCGGGTCGAATCGTAAAGCCCTGCGATTTCGTCATCACCAAGCTGCTGGGTCAGCTCTATCGGCGAGAGCCGCGCGCCATGGAGAATCTCATCGGAGTAAGCGTTGCCAATTCCACTGAAGAGCCGGGGATCGGTCAGCGCCCTCTTGAGGGTGTGGTTCTCCCGTGTGAGGAGATCCCGGAAAGTTGCCAGATCCATTTCGAAGACCTCGATCCCCCCCGGGTCGTGTTCGTGGAGGGCGTCCTCGCCGCGAACCAGGAAAAGGGACGCCCGCTTGCGGCTGCTGGCTTCTGTGAGAAGGAGGGTGCCCGACGGAAAGTCAAATGCCGCAAGTCCAAGCTTTCCGGGAATCTTGGCCCCTGCGCTCTTCCAGCGCAGTCGCCCGGCAATCATCAAATGAAAGACTAAATAGAGCTCCCCTTCCAGGACAAGCACAATCCGCTTACCGAGCCGGCGAAGCCCAAGAACCTTCTTGCCTTCGGCCTCCCCGATGGGGGGATCGACCGAGCGGACCAGAAAGGGACTCGCAAGCCGGACCCGCTGGAGTGGCTGAGAGACGATCCGGGATTCGAGGGCTTCAATATACAAGATGATGTCTGGAAGCTCCGGCATACCAGCATTGATGATGGCACTGATACGCCTCCGGCTCAAATCAATATGCAACACATTATTCGCTCACTGCAGTTGCTTTTATCGCGCAATTTTTCTACAAGAGCTGAACTATGAAGATTATTCGACTTTACACAGGAACCGACGGCGAGTCGCACCTCGAAGAGATCGAGGTGGAGTTCGGGCCGATGGGGGCCACAGAAACGACACAGCTCCAAGCCGCTACAGGCATCGCCTTTCGCCGCGCCCCGGCTGGAAACGTCCAGGACTACCACCCGGCACCGAGGCGTCAGTACGTGGTCACGTTGTCCGGCCAGGGAGAGATCGAGGTTGGCGACGGCACGGTTCGGCTCTTTGGTCCGGGTGATGTGATGCTGGCGGAGGACACCACCGGTCGGGGACACATCACGCGAGTCGTGGGCGCACAGCCACGCCTCTTCGCCACCATTCCTCTAAAATAGATAAGCGAAGGCCAGGGAAAGTAAAGTACCCACAAGCATGCCGAGCAGAGAACTCCTCGACCAGGAGGCGACAATGATCGCGGCAAGCAGGGCGAAGGCACGCTGCGGGGCGGCCGTCGCCTCAAATTGGGATCCGGAAAGGAAAAGACTGGTCGAGATGATACTGGCGACGAGCGCATAGGCCAAGTAGCGAAGATACCGATCCAGTGCCTCGGGGAGGCCGAGCCCTATGAAAAAGATCTGCGGAACTACCCGGAGCAGGTAGGTCACGGCAGCCATTCCCATAATTATCGTGATCCGCGCCGTATCCATTGCTCAATCCCCCAACATACCGTGACGACTGCAAGCGTCGTGCAGAGCCATCCCCAGACGGGGCTCAGTAAAGATCCAGGCACCGCCGTAAAGAAACTGGCAACGATGATCAACCATATCGTCCACCCCTTTAATTCCGTCGCCAGCATGCATGCAAAATAACCGGGCAGCACAAATCTGAGCACTTCCTCGAAGCCGGCTGGCACGCTCAGGGCCACTCCGTATCCCAGGCCTGAACCCATGACCCACACAGCAAAGCTGGTCATGGCCACCCCGAGGAAGTAGCGGAGGTTTTCCTCAGCATTGCGGCCGCCCCCTTCGTACTGGGACGATGAGGCGGGTTGCTGTTGAAAGCGAATATAGGGAAGCACGAAGCTGCTGGCGCTGACAAAGTGCGAGCAGAAGAGGACCGCCGCTCTCCTCGCCCCTCTGAAGTAAGGGGCCAGGGTCGCGCTCATCACCAGGAAGCGAAGGTTGATGAGGAAGGTGGCGAGCAGAATCTGCAGGGCGGGTTTTCCCGACCCGAGGGGTTCAAGGACGGCAAACTGAGCCGGCCCGGAGTAAACCAGAGCCGACATCAGAACAATCTCCTCTAGCTCAAGTCCATGGGTCTTGGCAGCAATCCCAAGGGCAAAGGAGTAGGGGACAAAGGCGATCCAAATCGGAATGGCCGCCGTTGCACCATCCCGGAAGGCAGAGCCAGAATGCACCATAGGTCTCAAATAATGGAACAATCTGGAAATATCAACGAGGCCGGATCGATCTCACACAGGTTTTGGTAGGCAGTGTCATTGAAAACCCCAATGCCCATATTAACCCCGATCCGAAATTCCGACCACTGTCTCCCGGCCCTCTGAAAGGTGTCTGAGAACGACCGTGTGAGTAAGTTGGACGATTCCTCATGGCCCCTATAGGAGTCTATGCGCATTCCTAAAATCTTGCCTGCTCCCGGCCATGCATCGTGAATTTCCGTCCTATTGCCCCAGCTTTTTCTTCGGATCGGGGTTAACCAACTGCTCGGCCCCTTGCTCCCTTGCCTCCCTCATAGCAGTTGCGCCAGTTGAGAGTTGAATCAGTCAATTCTTTGTGCCAGTCTGAACAGGCACATGGAACAGGCAAAAAACCTCCTGCGTGAACTCCCTTCTGTTGACCGGCTCCTGATTCATCCCAAGTGCAAGCGACTCCTCGAGCGATTAAACAGGGACTATATCACCCGAAAATGCAGAGAGGCCGTGGATGAGCTGCGGTCCGTCCTGCGGCAAGGAAAACCCATTCCCAGCGAGCAGCTGCAGGAAGATTTTATCCTATCCCGGATGGAGCGCCAGATTTCCTCCGAGGGAGAACCGAAACTCACCCGGGTCATTAATGCCACCGGCACACTCCTCCACACGAACTTGGGACGAGCCCTCCTTCCCCAGGCTGCGATGGATACTCTCATTCGCATCGGAGGCCATCCAGTTAACCTAGAGTATGATCTCTCCAAGGGTAAAAGGGGGAAAAGAGAGGAAGCCATCGAAGAGGCCCTCCTTCAGCTTACCGGGGCTGAAGGCGCCAGCGTGGTCAACAACAACGCCGCAGCCGTTTTACTGGCCCTGAATACCCTGGCAGACAAAAAAGAGGTGGTCGTCTCCCGCGGAGAGTTGATCGAGATCGGCGGCTCTTTTCGTATTCCAGATATCATGGCAAAAAGCGGTGCAGTCCTTAAAGAGGTTGGGACCACCAATCGCACCCATCCGGAAGATTACGAAAAGGCTATTGGCAAAAAGACCGCCCTCTTGCTTAAAGTGCACACGAGCAACTACCGGATCGTGGGATTCTCCTCCGAGGTCACTCTCGACAAGCTGGTTGCCATTGGAAAGAACCGTAAAATCCCCGTCATGGAGGATTTAGGGAGCGGGGCCCTCATCGATCTAAGCCAATATGGACTGCCCAAGGAGCCCGTGGTCAAAGAAAGGGTCGCCCTAGGTGCGGAAATTGTGACCTTCAGCGGGGATAAGATACTCGGTGGTCCCCAGGCAGGTCTCGCCGTGGGCAAGAGCGCCTGGATCAGTCGAATGAATCGAAACCCACTCAAGAGGGCATTGCGCTGCGGCAAGCTGACCCTTGGGGCGTTGGAAGCAACTCTAAGCCTCTACCAACATTCAGCCCATATTGCCGACGAAATTCCGACTCTGAAAGCCTTCACCCGGCCTCTAAAAGAGATCGAAGAGATGGGAGAGCGGCTCCTCCCTGTCCTGCAAAAAAAATTGGGGCAGGGGTTTACCCTGAAATTGGATGATTCCACCTCGCAGATCGGCAGCGGGTCATTGCCTACAGAGGAAATCCCGTCGAAGGTCCTTGCCATCCAAAACCAAGCCATGGGGGCGGAGAAGATCTCCCAAATGTTTCGTATGGCCGTTCCCCCTATCCTCGGACGTGTAAAAGACAACCGCTTTCTCCTCGATTTAAGAGCCGTTTTTGATCCCGAGGATTTGATCCCGAACTTGCAGGATCGGATTCCGCTAAGCTGAGAGGCTTTCTCTCCCCCCGCGCCTCCCCCACTCCTCATCTGCGTTTAAAACCGATCTGATCAAACGGGTTCACGACACTCGTGGCAACATTGCGCAGGTGCGAATTGATACGCTTCAAGTAGCGATAATATAACGCCAGCGAAACCGCATCACTGCTGGAGATGTTTTTATCCGAACCTTTGATGTAATCAATCACGTGTTGATCACAAAGCCGGTTCACCCACTGATAATCGTTCAGAAGGTTTTCTGCATCCTGGG
Source organism: Binatia bacterium (assembly GCA_036443615.1). GTDB lineage: Bacteria > Desulfobacterota > Binatia > UBA9968 > CAXXLF01 > JACZXR01. The sequence goes on from JAZFYO010000183.1 coordinate 4,644, forward strand.
CATCTACCGTCTCGATGGTCTTCCGGACCCGCATGAAGGTATCTTCAACAGCTGCTTCAACTCTTTTTAGATCTTCCTCGAACATCCCCCCATGCAATTTTGCTGGATGGTTCATGGCCATATCCACGATATTTTTGGTATAGTCTCCGACCCGCTCCACATCGATAATGATACTCACCAGGATCAATCCCGAGTAAAGATCATCGGTACCAGCTACCGTCAGATGGCTCAACACATTACGGCGCACTTCCCTGAGGTATTTGTTCACCTCGATATCCCGGTCGTAAATATTTATATCGAGCTCGTTGATGTCCATTTCTCGCAGTGATTTTTTGGCCTTTACAAACATATCCCAGGTAATGTCCACCATATGGTAAGAGCGCTTGTAGGCCCTATCGAGGAGTGTGTCTTTTTTAAAAATAGCGAACAATTCTTTTAACATAATCCATTACCTCACCTGAGTAATAGGATCACAGATATCGGTACGAGAAAAAACACCGTGATGATATAGGCAAAAGGGAAAATTCTATTCCTGACGGCAAAGTCAGATACTCTCCTCGCTAAAAATAAGGGTAGCTTTCGCAACGGCCACCAGAACGCTATTCCAGTAATATTGAACAGCAGGTGCACAAATGCAACCACGACCGCATTAGGGCTACCTGTCGCAAGCGAAGCCAGCAAGGCCGTAAATGTGGTGCCGACATTTGCCCCGAGTGTGTAAGGAAAGATCTGTTCCAGGGTTAAAATGCCCGCACCCGCCATGGGGATGATCAAGCTGGTAGTGATGGAGCTGCTCTGCGCCAGAATGGTGAGCAGAAGGCCCACGACAAATGCCCTTATGGCGGTCCTGAATAAAACTATGTCGAACCAGACTTCTGCTCTCTTCACTAACAGAACTCGCAGGACATCCACCATAAACTTCAAAGACACCAGCAATAAAATAAAGGACAGGGCAAGGAGTATCCATGGGTGTTGTCCTATCCACTGTACCAGTAAATTTACCAGCGGTTTTGTGACTGCCTTGACGGGGTTGAAAAGCTGTAGGCCGCCAACGCTCTGAAATTGATCGCCCATAAAAGTCGCCGCTGTACCTAGAAAATTGGTGAAGGACTGCAGAGGGAAAATGACCAGCACCGCAAGCAGATTGAAGAAATCGTGTACGGTAGAGGCAGAAAAGGAACGACGAAACTCTACAGAACGATTGATGTGAGCCAATGATACCAACGTATTCGTCACTGAGGTGCCGATGTTGGCTCCCATAATAATTGGAATGGCATTTGAAACCGTCAGGACATCACCCCCTACCATCCCGACAACAATTGCCGTTGTTGACGAAGAACTCTGAATCAGAGAGGTTGCAAGGATCCCGATAAACAATCCAACCAGCGGAACAGAAGTACTGGCGATCATTGTCTCGGCAAACCCCTTGCCGAACATCTTCAAAGAAGCCCCCATCAAGTTGATGCTGAACAAAAATAAATACAGGAAAATTAATAATTGAATGATGCGGACGACCGTTGAGATGATGGCTTGCCTATCCATGATGTCTTTCAGTTATTTCGATGCGAGGGAGGTTATAAGGCCAAGCTATAGCTGCCCGGGCTCAGTCTGCTTCAACTCAACCATCCGATCACGAAGCGACTCTAATTCCTGCGAAAGCTGTGTTTTCGTGCTCTCCCCGTCTTCCACCTGAACCTGGCTCGATCCATCATAACTTGCATCCCTTACTACCTCAATTAAAACTTGCATATTTTACGAAGGACTTACTCCCAAAGAGCCATATTGAGTAACGTGGCTGAAAATGACCAAAACCATGTTTCTGAAACGGAAAAGAAACCTTCGGACACAGGAAGGCAATGCTGTATTCCGTGAAATTTTCTGTTACCATCTTGCTGCAGAAACTAGCTAAAAATATGCCCTACATTATTGGTACCGCCGGTCACATCGACCACGGCAAAACAAGCCTCATCAAAGCCCTCACGGGTCTGGACACAGACCGGCTCAAGGAGGAAAAGGAGAGAGGGATATCCATTGATTTGGGCTTTGCCCATTTAGACCTAACAGAGGGGGATCAAGCAGGGATCGTCGATGTCCCTGGCCACGAACGATTTATCCGCAACATGCTTGCCGGGGCGCACGGCATGGATCTGGTCCTCTTCACCGTGGCGGCTGATGATGGGGTAATGCCCCAAACTGAGGAACACCTCGACATTCTCCACCTCCTGGGGGTCAAGCTGGCCATCTTCCTAATAACCAAGGCCGACCTTGTCCCCCCGTCAAGGATCAAAGAGGTCGAGGAGGAGGTCAGAATCCTGACCGTGGGGACCGCTTTGGAAAATTCTCCCATCATCCCTTTCTCGTCTGTGACCGGTCAGGGACTGCCGGAGCTACGAAACCAGATTTCCCAGATACTTCAAAACACGCACAGGCCGGCCCCGAGAGGTTATTTCCGTCTTCCCGTAGACCGGGTCTTCGTACTTCAAGGCCATGGCGTGATCGTTACTGGTACCGCATTGAGCGCAGAGGTCAAGGTCGGAGACAGGTTGCGCTGCCTCCCGGGAGATCAAACCTTCCGGGTAAGAAGCCTCCAAGTTCATAACAAATCCGTTGTCTCGGCCAGCTGGGGTCAGCGGGTCGCGCTCAACCTGAGTGGACAAGAAAGAGCCTCCATCGCACGTGGACATGTGATCTGCCATGAGAAACTCTCTCTGACTTCCGACCGATTCGACGTACTCTTGGAGGCGCGGCCAGCGGCTACAAAAGGGATTAAAAACCACCAACGGGTAAGGGTCTACCTGGGCACAGCAGAGCGGTTTGCCAAGTTAATCCTCTTGGGTCCAAGGGAAAAGGTTGAACCCAAAGAGTCGACCTTCTGTCAGGTAACCGTAGCCGAACCCCTCCTGGTGCTACGGGGAGACCATTTCATCATCAGGGATGAGACCGCACAACGCACCCTGGGGGGAGGAAGGATCTTAAACCCTTGGGCAGTAAGACACAGGAGAGGAGAGGACCAGCTCAAAGCAAGGCTAGAGTCCCTCCAAAGCGAAGACGTCCCCCGCTTAATAGAGAGTTTCCTGGACTGGTCCGACAGCTTCGCTAATCCCATCGAGCCCATCTATCAATTTCTCAACCTGACGGAAAGTGAGACTCAAGGTTGGCTCAATAAAACAAATGCCGTCCTTACCCTCAATACAGAGGGAGACAAGATCTACACGACAGAAAAAAAATGGCAAAGCCTCAAAGAAAGAACCCTGAAGGTCCTCCAGGACTTCCACGCCACCCACCCCCTTGTCCCCGGAATGGATATGGAAAACCTCCGTGCAACTTTACCTTACGGAATTCCTCCCAGATTCTTCCGTAGCCTGGTGGAGCGGCTTGTCGCCGAACAGGCCATTATCAAAGATGGGAATCTTCTGCGTTTACCGGCACACCGGGTTCAGTTGCGTGAGGAGGAGAGGGCGATTACAGAAAAAATCAAGGGGCTGCTCGGAAAAAATCCACTGGCCCCCCCCGATATAAAAGAAATTGAGAAGGCGGTCGGCCTCGGGCGAGGAAAACTCACAGAGGTCATACGGGTAATGGAAAGAGAAAAAACCATTGTGCGCGTTGCATCGGAACTGTACTATCTCCGGGAATCCGTTGACAAGGTCAAGGGTGCTCTGTATAAGTACCTTGCGGATCATAGTGAGATTACGGCAGCCATCTTACGGGACCTTTTGGGTTCCAGCCGTAAATTCACCATTGCCCTCCTTGAATACTTCGATCGGGAAGGGGTTACGGTAAGGATTGGAGATGTAAGGCGGCTGAAATCTCCAGCGCCCGCCAGAAGGCAGGACCTCTCCCGTTGAGTCTCCAGCAAGGCAAAACTAATACATTCAGATTCTTGGATAAGCGGGACGAATGATAAACGTTTACGGAGAGCCATCGATGGAAGAAAAAAAAATTCGACTGACGCAGCAGGTCAAGGCCGCCGGTTGAGCTGCCAAGCTCGGCCAGGCCGACCTGATGCAAGTATTGCACAGCCTCCCAAAGTTTGAACATCCGGATCTCCTCGTCGGAACAGAAACGTCCGACGACGCCGGTGTCTTTCGCCTTCGCTCCGACTTGGCCATCGTCAATACCGTGGATTTCTTCACCCCTATCGTGGACGATCCTTACGTCTTCGGGCAGGTCGCTGCGACCAACGCCCTAAGCGACGTCTACGCAATGGGCGCTGAGCCGACCACTGCCCTTAATATCGTCTGCTTCCCAAAGGGGAAGATGGACATTCACGTTCTAGGTGAAATCCTAAAAGGGGGGGGCGAGAAGGTGCACGAGGCAGGGGCGGTGGTGATCGGAGGTCACAGCATTATCGACGAAGAGATCAAATACGGGATGGCGATTACAGGAGTGGTTCATCCCGATCGAGTCATCCGAAATGTCGGGGTCAAAGAAGGGGACGTGATTATTCTCACCAAGCCGTTAGGAACGGGGATTATCACCACGGCCTTGAAAAATGGGAAGGCCCCGCGGGAAAGCGTTGAGTCGGCAGTCTCTTCCATGATTACTCTTAACAAGAAAGCCGCTGAAATCATGCGCAGCTATCCCGTTCACGCCTGCTCGGATATCACAGGATACGGCCTGATGGGCCATGCGTTGGAGATGGCAAGCGGCACCAACGTAACTCTTGTTCTGGAATCGGCAAAGCTTCCTTTAATGAATGCGACACGTGAGCTCGCCGCGGCGGGGCAGCTCACCGGCGGGGGTAAAAGAAACCGCGAGTATCTCAAGGGAAAAACGGCTATTGACCCATCCGATGATGAAGGCCTGGTGGAAGTGGCCCTGGATCCTCAGACCTCCGGAGGGCTTCTGATTGCCCTGCCGGAGACAGACGGCAAAAAGCTGTTACATGAGCTCAAGGCAAATGGGGTAGAGACTGCTAGCATCATCGGCTATGCCGTCTCCTCACAAAAGGCCTCGGTCCATCTGGTCTAATCCTCTTGATGCGGTCCCCAGTAATACAACACCACAGGAAATTTGTTAGGAATCTGCACCCATTCGGAGAAGGAAGGTGCCCGGTGGTGCCGCTGGTCTTCAAAAACGAAATGACTATGATTCCTAAGATGGCGGAATCACTACTACCCTGGTGTT
>JAZFYO010000184.1:0-6082 GCA_036443615.1 Binatia bacterium
AAGGTGCCGTCTTTCACCCAGCACGGAAGGTGCTGTCCATGGAAGAGCAATACGATCGTCTGGCGGCTCTGGTGCGTAGCAACCTTGACATGGATTTGATCTACCGAATCATCGGCCTCAAGAGGGAATGAGGTAAAAATGGGCTGGGATACTTCACCCATGGAGGCATTCGGCAGAGTTCACAAACAGGCTTGCCAATCCGCTGGACAAAATCCCGCCATCTGGTTTACACTATCCGTTTACTGGAAAGGAAGTTCTATGGCGGTAAATGAAAAACTGGCGGGTGCTCAATTCTCTGGGACAGGAGGCTTTCTCGGTCACAGCACCAAGATTACCGGTAAGCTGCTGTTCGATGGAACGACTACTATAGAGGGGGAAGTCGAGGGCGAGGTAATCGTGCGTGGAAATCTCATTATCGGAGAAAAGGCAACGATTACGGGCAAAATCACGGCCACCTTTGTCCTAATCCGCGGAAAGGTCACCGCGGAAATCCAGGCGGATAAGGGAATCGAGATTCAACCACCAGGGGTCCTTGCCGGAGATATCATCACTCAAAATCTGGTCATTAGAGACGGGGGAATCTTCGATGGAAACTGTTCCATGAAGAAGGAGCAAAAGGAAGGCAAGATCCTCCCTCTATTGCGCCAGGGATCTAATGATGAGATGGCCGAAGAAGCCTCATCCTGAACAACTCAACCCTCCACAAACAAGGGAACTAACCTTCTATCTTTAACTCGAACCAGGCCTCGATCCGTTATTCTCAGAGAAGGAATGGTCACAAACGTGAGAAAACAAATTGGATAGATAGGTTTAGGATAGGGTGAGCCTTTTTCCCTAAGGCAGCGATGGATTTTCCTAAGCCCCTTCCCTACCTCACGCCACGGATCCAGAGAAAAGATCCCCCCCACAGGAAAGGCGATCTTCTCTAACACTACTCCCCGATCCACTACGGTCATCCCTCCCCCCATTTCGATGAGGGCATTGGCACACAAGGCCATATCCCTGTTGTCGCTGCCCACAATTACCAGGGAATTTTCATCGAGGTTCACTGTCGTCCCAACGGCACCCACTCTGGCCCCAAACCCCTTGAGAAATCCTAGGGCTACCCTCCCGCTCTCTCCATGGCGATCAAATACGGCTATCTTCAACAGATCTTCATTCTGATTCGCACCCAAAGATCCCTCCTCGGGAGAAACTTGCTGGATCACTTCGCGTGTAATCGTGGTGTTAAGAAGCTCCATGACTCGGATCCGAGCTGAATGTGAGGGACAGGCAATCCGAAAGGCATCCGGCGAAACCGAAGGCCTCAGCCGGAGGTTTCTGATTGTATGATCAGGTAGCGAGATCGGATTTCCCGTTACCAGGGATTCTCCCCCACGTGCCATAACTCGTCCAGCGATCATCGTGGAATGGACCCTGACCTTTTCTAGATCTTCGAGCAAAGTTAGATCGGCGAAACGACCGGGGGATATTCCACCTATTTCCTGCTCCAGACCCGCATAGGCTGCCGGATTAAGAGTCACCGCCTGGATCGCTTGCACGGGAGACAATCCAAGACCAATGGCCCTGCGAACGACGAAGTCTATATGTCCAAAGTCTTCTGTATCATCAGGTGCCACCCCATCGGTTACCAGAATGAGCCTCCGGGTACTTAATCTGCGGGCTACAATCGGCCCCAGAGTAGCATCGAGATCACGGCGAAAGGTACCTTCACGCAGCATCAGCCAATAACCCAACCGCAGCCTCTCCATGGCCTCTCTCTCGCTGATGGGCTCATGACAGGAGGAGACAGATGCTGCCGCAATGGCGCTCAGTTTCCGGTCTCTGGCCCCTGCCGTGTGGCCATGGATGATCTTACCCTCGCGTAGGGTCATCTCGATCCTTTCCAAAATCTCCTGGTCACCCTGGGTAAGTCGGAGCCAGGAGACGATCTCGCCCAAACCTAAGACTCGGGGGTCAGCCAGCCCTTCAGCAAATTCTGCTTGGGAAAGAGAACGGGTATTGCATAAAAGGGGGTCCTGAGGAGCCGCCATCGACAACAATGTATAAACTCGGATCGGATGGCTCTCCACCTCATCGAGGAAGAGCCTAACCCCCTGAAAGCCGAAGACAGTTGCATGTTCATCGCAGGAGGCAACTATCGATGTGGTTCCATGCGCAAGGTAAGCCTGAAGGTATTCATACGGGCGGCAAAAATGACCAATGTGGCTATGAGCATCGGTAAATCCGGGTGAGACAAAAAGACCGCGAGCATCGAGGACCTCAGTCCTATCCCCACGGGTGTGAGTTGCACTCTCGCCCACATAGCAGATCCGTCCATCTAACACGGAGAATTCGATCCCTTCGAGGATTTCTCCCGAATAGACATTGATGAGGTTTCCGCCGGTGACGATCAGGTCTGACTTGATCTCACCCAAGGCACCGCGAATAAGCCTTTCAATCTGAGACTTGGAGCGCATCATGACCACCACCCGTTTAACACATCACACACTTCTTTACCAAAAGCATCAGGTCAGAGGAGGAGGACCCTTGCCAGAAAAGAAATGTATGAATCACTGCTCAGAGCTTTGAGCTTGCTTTATGCGGTCGATCAGAGCTTGCTCGGCTGTACCTTCAGCTCCAAGTCCTCACGGCAGATGTGGGGAGCATGCCCCTTGTAGCTAGAGCTATTTTGGGAAGGAAATTACTTTTAATTCTACTAAGGAACTTCCTATCATTTGATGGAGGAAGGCTCTTGCCTGTTGGCTTGTCTAGGGAGGTGCCTTTTCTGCGACGGGGAAAAACTGTCAAGCTAAAGAAGCTGTCCTAATTAGTTTACTAAAAAATGAGCCGCACAAATGATGTCACTGGGATCACTGGCAGAAGTAACTACGACCTTCCAGTTTCCTGTGTGGAAATTTGGGTCGATGTTCTTTGAACTCCAGGTCCGAAACGCCGATGATTCTACTAGCTCCAGGTCCACCACAGCCATCTCAACGCCATCTTTATACCAACTGTGGCGCAGCATGCCATCTCCCGAGGAATTAATCCGGGTCCAGAAGAAGACTCTCCCCTCTTCTTGCGAGTCTATTACTGGCATTGGTCCCGAAGGCTCGGCTCCATTCTTGCAGGTGACACCGGGTTCGAACGGGTTGACAGGGTTCATATCGACAACGTCCCGAGCGATGATCGAGTCAACCACCTCTTGCGCCACAGAAGCACTCCGGAAACCAACCAAGGACACAAGAACTAAAAGGGCAAGAATAAAGGGTTTCAGCATAACCTTATACCTCTTCGCTAGACTTGTGAGCTCCAGGTCATGTCTGTCCTGGGCGAGAATTTAATGAGGCAAGAGCTGTGCCAAAATATAACTGTATGTTTTTTTAAGGTCTCTCCTTATGAGAAGTCCGGAAGGCGTACCATTTTGAGAAATTGATTCTAAAATGTTACACCTGAAAGCCACGAGCCCGAATCATGAAGCAACTAACAGTGACAACACGGTAGAAAAATGGGCCTCTTCTTAATTGGAAACTTGTTACTGAATGTTAAGGTTTGCTACCTGGAGTTGGGACATTTCAGGAAAATTTTTCCTGGCTACTGGGACCACGATGCGAGCACCGGCCCGGCGGTAGTCGGTGCAAATGTGCACCCCTAGTCGGAAGCTTACTTCAGATCGATCTAGCAGTCCTATTACCTGATCCTTCCGCTAAAGCCGTCAGTAGTCAAGGCCGTCGATTACCCGGTTGTGCCCAATCCTGTACAGCGAGCAGCCCTTTTTTGTCCCTCCACATTCAAAAGATTAACCTGAGGAATCTCCCTTTATGGCATCTAAATTGACGAATTACGTAACCCATAGCCCCTCGCCCCTCCCGCCCTCAGGTCTTTTCCTCCCATTCCTCTCCTCAGCACACTTGGCATAAATTTTGCCCATACTAGTGCATATTAAACGTTTTTACGCAGCGGACCGGCGCCATATTGGCCTTCCAAACCTCTTATTATCCGTTAAATGGGAGCAGGATGGCGGCTCCGCGGAGGAGATTCCATGATCCCTAACACCGATTTCACATTCACCCCTGAACTCTTCATCTATATCCTTACCCTGCCGGTCTCCTGGATCCCGGGAGTCCAGGCTAGCATTCTCAACTACCTGTGGGATTTCTCAACTCCCCTGGACGCAAGCGTGAAATCCGTCGTTTTCTTGCTCCCTGCTTTGCATCTCATTGTCGCGATGTGGGCCACTATGCTTGCCATCTACACCATCCCGTTCCGCTCGGGGCGGGGCCAATTCATCGTGGCGATCATCACCGCCTGGTGGGATACCGGTCGGACCGTTGCCCTTTACTGGCTGGGTTTCATTAGGGCCCTGTTCCTCACTTTAGGGTGGATTTGGGGGTTCATCCGCATAGTGACCGGCGGGCTTTACCTCGCTATCGCCGAGCTCCTTATGCTTCCTCTCTCTATCGTCAAGCGGGCCACGCACAGCTCCTTACAGCCCGGTATCCCTTGGATCGCCATTGCCCTAACTCTCTTTTGGACCCTACTAGAGGCAGGCCTATTTAGCTACACCCTATTCCCCACAGTCTCTGAGATCGCCGCTGACCTCGTTGGGGACGGTGCCCAGCTTTTCCTTCAACCCGCCTTGTTCTTTATCCTCTTCCTCCTCATCGCAGGGAGTTTCTCCTGCCTGCAAGTCATGGTCGAGGCCATCCAGGAACACAACTGGAAAGATACTATCCAAATGGTAATAGTCGAAGTCTTCGTTATGTTCGTTGAGGTCGTCTTCCTCTACCGCGAGCTGGTCGATGCCGTCACCCCGGCGCTGGCCCAGCAGAGCGGAGGGCAGCTCCGGATCGGTCTTATCGGCGTTCTTCTCATCTCGTCGGTGGCCTGGATCGGAGTCCGCGGCATGACTTGGTTCCTCTTCGGAAGGTTCGGAACGCCCACCCTCCTGGCCATCATCTCCGGACGGGGTATTGTAGAGACCCCCACTGCCTCGCAAAACGCCGAGGGAGAGATCTTCTCGTGGACCAAAGAGATGATTGCCCACGTAAAGGCTGAGATTGGCTGGTTCCGTACCACTGGCAAGGAACTCCTGGAGGCCTACCTCCTTCCACCTCTCCAGCTGATTGCCGGCTCTATTAACTTTTTGATGGTCTTCTTTACAGGACGGCATCTCTTCAGGCTGCCCCTCAAGTCCCTCCATGCCTTCATGGAAACAGGCGAGCTGCTTAAACTTGCGCGGCTGCAGGAAGGCTCCGTCCCCCGGGGCGCGGGAAACCAATAAGGCTAGGGAGGATTCACTTATGATTTATCGACTTCGGGTCCTGCTTTTCGCCGCGCTGATGTTTGCATTGGGCTGTGCTCCCAATAAGAAAGATACCCCTCGTCTCTCTCTCTTCGTGGGGGTTGACATAAGCGGATCCTTCACCCAATCGGCCAACTTCAATGATGCCATTCGCTTTCTTTCCTACTACCTCTACGGCCACCTCAATGGCATTGAGGGGCTTAAAAAGCCACGGGCCCTCTTCGTGAGCTCCATTGGTGGGGACACGCCGAACGAGCCCAAGGCCTTCCACCCCATCCAGGAGTTCGAGCGAAAGAGCAGCAAGGAAATCGAGGCGAAATTGAGGGAGCTCTTTAGCACCCCGGGGAATTACTTGACGGACTTTAATGCCTTTTTCAAACGGGTCTCGGAGGTTGTGCAAAAGCGAAGTCTGGTGCTGGCTCCCCTTACGATCGTGATCGTAAGCGACGGCGTTCCCGACTTTGCTGTCGACAATGGGCAGCGGATAATGGAGGGACTCTATGAGAAGATCGACCTCTCACCCCTGGAGTACCTGGCCAGGAACGTCACGATCCGAATCCTTTACCCGAATCCCACGGTCGCCGTGAAGTGGGAACGGATCGTCCCCCGAGAGCGGGTCCGTATCTGGCCGGTGGAAGCCGAGATCATGCAGGGCTGGCGGGAACAAATCGACAACCGCCCCAACCTTGAAGAGGAGAAGCGTTTCTGGAAGTGGATCCGTGAGATCGTGGATCACCGGGTCCGGCGGAAGAGGATCCTGTAGAAACATTCTCGCCTCCCGACGGAAACAGACAATAG
>JAZFYO010000185.1:0-3152 GCA_036443615.1 Binatia bacterium
CGCCCGTTGCCGGAGGGACGAGTTCAGCCCTTGGAGGCCCTGATCTTTGGTCTCCTTTCCACCGTTACCGGGCTGATTCTTCTGGTGTGGGGGGTCAATGTGCTGAGCGCGCTAGTTACAGCATTGATCGTTGGAATATACCTGTTTCTCTATACCCCGCTCAAACTGAGGACTCCCCTTTGCGGCGTTGTCGGGGCTGTTCCCGGGGCGCTGCCCCCATTGATCGGTTGGGCGGCAGCCCGGGGTGAGCTTGGAGTCGAAGCCTGGGTCCTCTTTGCGATTCTGTTTTTCTGGCAGATACCTCATACCTTGGCCATCGCTAGACTATACCGCGACGACTTCGCCCGAGCGGGCATCCGGTTCCTTCCCGTTGTCGATCCTGAAGGGAGGAGCACGGGTCGTCAGGCCGTAGGTTTCTCTCTGGCATTACTGGGGGTCAGTCTGCTGCCAATGCTCCTTGGTCTTGCAGGCATATTTTATTTTATGGTGGCCCTTCTAATTGGTTTTGCGTTCCTGGCGATCGCCTTCAGATTGGCCGTTTATCGATCGGTCGAAGCTGCGCGACAGCTTTTATTCGTCTCGTTAATCTATCTCCCGGTACTTCTCCTCGTGATGGCATTGGACCGTATAGTGTCATGATTGGCGACATGATGATGATTCGGACTAGTAAGCAGCGGCGCACTCAGCGATTTGGTCTGCTGCTGGTATTTTTTATACTGTTCTATATCGGTGCTACCATTGTTTTCATTATCGTCTATTAGGCAATAGGCAAGAGGCGGAAGACGTAAGGCAGAGGACCAAAAATCGCGCCTGTTGCCTTTAACCTTCCGCCTGACTGGACTATGGCACGCGAATCCACAGCCCGTAAGGTCGCTGATCCCCCAGAGAGCGAGGTCCTGGAGACCTTGAGCTTTGGTGGAGGTCCACCTCCTCCATCGGAGAACGCAGGGCCCCCTATCAGCAATGCCCGTCTTGGGTTGTTGATCTTTCTGGGTGCCGAGGTTATGTTCTTTGCGGGTCTGGTAGGTGCCTTCCTGGTTTACCGCCTGGGGAGCGAGGTCTGGCCACCCCTCTCGCAGCCGCGCCTGCCCGTGGAGGTAACCGGAGTTAACACGGTCATTTTCCTGTGCAGCGGGGTGACCGTCTATCTGGCTTTAAGTGCAATTCGCGCCGGGCAATCAAGCGGGCTCTTCAGGTGGCTTTTGGCCACGGTGTTTCTTGGCTCCGTCTTTCTCAGCGTCCAGGGCTACGAATGGTTACGCTTGATTCACTTTGGCCTTACGTTGTCGAGCGGAGTTTACGGTTCCACTTTTTACACGTTGATCGGCTTTCACGGGCTCCATGTGTTTGGTGCCATGCTTTGGTTAATAACCGTCCTGGTACAGGCTCGGCGTGGGCGCTTCACGCCGAATAGCGCTACAGGTGTGGAAGTCTGCGCGTTCTATTGGATGTTTGTCGTCGTGCTTTGGCCGGTCCTCTATGTGCTGGTTTATCTGTATTGACAGAGAGTGTAGGTTACGCTAGTTTTTTAGGTCACTGACTGAAAGGGAATCCCCTTCTACCAGTTGTCGAAACACCAAAGGAGGTTGGAAGATGAGTGAAGCTGCGGTGATGCATCCCGCCGTCGAGCCGGCAGAATCGCCATTGACTCCCGAGAGCTGGGGCAAGCTCGGTATGTGGGTTTTCCTGGCAGGCGACGCCATGAGCTTTGGGTCGCTCATTGTCGTGTATGGTCTCTTTCGCTTTGCCAGTTCTAACTGGCCTCAGCCTTCGGAAGTCCTTGGGATCAACCTCACAGCTCTGATGACCTTCCTGCTCATCTGCAGCAGCATGACCATGGTGCTTTCCCTCTCGGCGATCAAAGGTGGCGATATGCGGGGCCTGAGGAATTTTCTTCTTCTCACCATCCTCGGAGGGCTCCTGTTCTTGGGATTGCAGGTCTACGAGTGGACCCATCTGATCACGAGTAGGTTACCTGAACTGGGTTTTTCCTTTACCTCGCATCTCTTTGCTACCACCTTTTTCGTGCTTACTGGCTTTCATGGGATGCACGTGACTGGAGGCGTTATCTATAATACCTGTGTTTTGGTTGCGTGCCTGCGGGGACGCTACGGGCCGGAACAAGTAGAGATCGCAGGGCTTTACTGGCATTTCGTCGATTTGGTCTGGATTCTGATTTTTACCTTTGTCTATCTATTGTGAGGTGATCGAGCATGGCTGAGACACACGCGGAACCCAACTACATCGGAGTCTTCTGGTGGCTTCTGGCACTGACCATTCTCGAGATCGCTGTGATCTATATGCCCATGGCGAGACTTATCATCGTGATCCTTCTGGTGGGGTTTGCCCTGTCAAAGGCGGTTCTGGTGGCCATGTACTTTATGCACCTAAAGTTTGAGCGGCTCACGCTGGGCGCGATTGCCCTTACGCCGCTGATCCTGTGTGTCTTCCTTATCCTGATGCTCCTTCCTGACATGTCCTGACTATTCTCTTGGTTCCACTCTCCACTCTCCCCAGCATCAATGCGTCGCTTAACTCGGCGAGCACGTTGTTCCTGGTCGTTGGGTATCTGTTTATACGGCGAAGGAACGTAGCCGCTCACCGGCTCTGCATGCTGGCGGCATTTGCAACCTCGACTCTTTTTCTGGTCTCCTATCTGACCTATCACTTCCAGGTTGGCTCTGTCCCCTTTGATGGTCAGGGATGGGTCCGCCCTCTTTACTTTTCGATCTTGATCTCCCACATCATACTGGCTGCCGCCATTGTCCCGCTGGTGCTGGTTACTCTGGTCCGAGCCGTCAGGGGAAATTTCGAGAGGCACAAGCGGATTGCCCGTTGGACATTGCCTATCTGGCTCTACGTCTCGGTTACCGGAGTCATCGTCTACTGGATGCTCTACTGGCTTTAGGAACCCAACTGGGAGTTATGCGGCGCCAATAATTGGACTTATCCCCATTTTCAGCCAGTAACACTCGAGCAAAGAATCAAGTTATATCGAACACGGGGTTTGAATCCCCGTGTTCGACCAAAGGGGAGAGCTACCGCTTCTCCCCTTTGGATACCCCATCGGCTTTGTGCCCGCCTCTATTGGCGGGGTTGACCTCAAATCGACTCTTTTGACTGACTCTCAGATTACGATTTTTCCTTGACAT
>JAZFYO010000186.1:0-14182 GCA_036443615.1 Binatia bacterium
GGTAGTGCCATAAAGTTTGCCTATTTCAGTAAAAGACAAGCCTTGCTCAAAGTGAAGCTGATAAATCTTTGCCGTATCCGGTAAAGTCCATCGTTTGCCCTTGATGTGCTTGTTTGTTGGAACCGTCGGAACGGTGGTACTAGGATCTCTACCAGACATAAATAACCCCCCCCAAGTGTCCACCAAGTGTCCAACACCAGCTAAATTGAGGTAATCTGAGGTTAGGGGTAGGATAGAATAGTCTTGGAATTTCTAGCGGAGATAAGCTAATATCACCCGATGTTACCCCCTGGTTAGGATTCAGGTTCCTGTGGGGTAACACCTGTGGGGGTTCGAGTCCCCCCTTTCGCACCAACCATCAGAGAATATTTAGCATACCCGCCAAATTTTCTCTAACTGCCGTCTTGAATTGAAAGTCCAAGGCTTGAAAGCCAGCGGCTGATCACCCGGGCACAAATGACATGGCAGGATCAGCTCCAATGATGGGCATCGAGGGAAAAGCCATAGAGGTCGAAACGGGAGTTTGACTGAACTGCCGTGCAGTGGGCGGGATTGTAACGGAGATTTTTTTCTATGTGTGCGCGATGGGTTATGGTCCTCTGTCTTACTCTCGGTCTGGTCTCCTGCACAGGCGATTCAGAAAAAGGCGCAGAAACGACAAAAGGACCTAATGCGGACCGCGGGAGGCGAGTTTACCTCGTCAACTGTTTAGCGTGTCACAACAGAGATCCAGCCAAAAAAGGGGCCACTGGCCCACCCATCAAAGGATCGTCAGAGGCCCTTCTGCGGGCGAGAGTTCTTCACAAAAGCTACCCGCCCGGGTATGTTCCCAAGCGCAAATCAAACGCGATGACGGCATTGCCACATCTGAGGAAGGCTATCCCCGACCTTGCCGCCTTTCTCCGCTGATTGCTTAGATTCTCTTAGAACAGAATCAAAAACAGCGCATAGAGGATCGCAGCCAGGATGAAGCCCGCCCAAATGGTGCCCGATACCGAATCCAGCGGTTTCTTGGTCGCACCCTGGGTTCCGACAAGACAGTTTATCTCGACAAGGGCGATAACCACCAGGCTGCTAATCCAAAACCAAGTCAGCGACCCTGCGCTTGTCTGCCCTACAATCGAAGGATAGTGGCTCGCCGATCCCATGAAAAAGAGCATCGGGATAGAGAAAAGGGTATTTGTCCTGGACGCGAGGCTCGCCCGACGTGCGCATGCAGCTGCCTCCGGAATTACCTGCCCCCCCTGTGCCGCCTGCGTGGCCGAGGCAATGACCACCTGTTGTTTAGGCCAGATGACCACCCATACGTTGAGAAACATTAGCGTACCCATAACTCCGCCCGTAGTAATCGCCAGGCCATAAGGAGACGCATAAAAGACCTCTCCTCCCGCCTCAACGAGCTTGTGAATATAGATGAGAATCCCGGAAAGAAACGTGAACATTGCGCCCCACCTAAACCACCACAGGGCGCGCGGCACGAGCTTTTGAATTGCGGCGCTTCGGACCGGCGCATCCGTCTCGGCAAAAAATGGCGTCTGGATAAAATTGAAATAGTAAAGGATCCCGATCCAGGTGATCCCTGCGAGAAAATGTACCCATCTTAAAAAGAACAACCAAAGTTCCATGGCCTATGCTCCTTCCTCCACTTCTGGGGTCTTAAAGGGCTTAGAAATTTTCTTGTCGCTCGTTATATTGGCACGTATGAGAGTTGTCAAGCGAAAATTGGCTCTAATGTGAAAAGTGTGGGCTCAGAGAAAACAGAGAGGACCTGCCCCTCAGCAAAAGCCAATGGGTTTCTGCCTGTCTGTATTCGATTACTTAACCCAATCTTCTCTCTCTTTGAGAACATTTAGATCGGATGTCTCGCTTTTTCGGAGCAGACCCCCTCGCCCACAAATACTGCTCCGAGGGGAGCGAGACTGAAGGCCGCAGGCACCTGAACGTAGAGGTTCCGCCAGGCCCAGACCTGAGGAGTAAGTACCTTGGGGCATGATAGGGTGGGGCCTTGAAGGTACAGTCCCATTGTCCGCGGGCGAAAGGCTCATTCCCCGAGGAGTGGTAAGGCCGACGGGGCAGGCCCCCTCGGCACCAAACATTGAGTGTGAGCTTCCGAGAGGGAGGAAGGCCGGAAGGCTTACTCCCTTGAGGAAAGTGGGTCAGAGGAATGATGACAACATAGTTGCGAAGAGCTTTATCCGCTCTTATTGGCCGAACGAAGGCTAGGAAATTTAGCCTGTGGGTTATCTTGAAGCATATCTCTCTGACGAGTCCGGAGGGAGAGGTTGACTCTTTAATGAGGGGGTTTTCTCCCTCTAGCTTCTCCAAGACCCTCGGAAGGTGTTTCCATCTCGAGGACCTTGAACTTGAGAAGGTTGAGAAGGTGGGAGGCCCTTTCCTCGAGAGCCTTCGCCTCGAGAAGGCTCTGCTTCTCCATGATGGAGACGTCTATAAAATAGGAACAGAGGTTCACCCACGTTTCTTGGTCCAGAGACGGATCCCTTAAGATGTTCAGGAGGGGGGAATCGTCATCGTTGATAATCCTCCGGATGAGGTCCTGGATCTCATTCTTGAGAAGAGAGAAGGATTTCTCTTCCATCTCTTCCGGCTCCTCTCGCATGAGCACCCTGGCCTGACGATAAGGGGTAACGTCAAGGATGTGGTCCTTTACATCGTATTCACGAAGTCCAAGAAGGACAATATTGGATCGGCCGTCAGGGAACGGCGCAACATCCACAATCTCCCCGACACAGCCTACGGGATAAATATCCGGATTCTCGTCATAGTCTTTTTGCCAGTTGCCTCTTAGAAGGGCCATTCCGATCAGGCCATGAGTTGCGGTCGAATCCTTAACCATCTGCCTGTAACGAGGCTCGAAGATATGCAGGGGAAGGCGGACCCTGGGAAATAGGGTCACATTATGCAGAGGGAAAACGGGAACAACCTGTTCCAAATTAAGGCTTTTCCTGCTGTCCTTCACGTTTCTCTCTTTTTGGATTTCGAGCCTTTAGAGGCCGAAACACTATAACATGCCTAACACAACTTCCTCATCGGCTTCAACTTCCAAGTTGGCTTGACCTGGCCTCTGATCTGTGCCATTTTTGCCCAATTCACCCCAGGAATTGGAGTCTGTCCTGCATCAGCAAAGCAAAAGAAAGGTTCAAAATCCGCCAGTTCTGACAGGTAGTGTAGGAGCGATACCCTCATTCAAGGAAGCTTTCGATCCCTTTAGCTGTGTGGCTGAAGAACTGGCTCTGGTGGAGCAAAACCTCACCCGTTCAATTCGTTCCCAGGAGTCCACTCTAACAGAGATCTCTTCCCATCTCATCCACAGCGGCGGGAAAAGGATCCGTCCGGCGGTGACCTTGCTTGCCTTTAAACTGTTCAAGGGAAAAAAGACAAGCGACATCGTGGACATTGCCGCCGCGATGGAGCTCATCCATACGGCTACACTGCTTCATGATGACATCATCGACGGCGCGGATATCCGGCGCGGACGGGAATCGGCGAATAAGAAGTTTGGTTTTAAATCTACCTTGGTGACCGGGGATTTCCTCTTCATTAAGGCGTTTGAGTTTGCAGGCAAGTTCGATGAAACCGTAGTCCAATGGACTTCTGATGCTTGTACCCGGCTGACCGAGGGGGAGATACTTCAGGGTGCCTTTAATCGGAACACGAAGGTTACGTTAAATGACTATCTGGAAATTGTAGAACGGAAAACGGCTTCTCTGTTTCATACCGGGGCCAAACTCGGAGCCTACATGGCGGGTGCCCCTCCCAATCAGATTGAACTGATGGGACAGTACGGGCTCAACCTGGGAATTGCCTTTCAGATGATCGACGATGTGCTGGACATAGTAGGGCACCAAGAGCTTTTGGGAAAACCCACGGGAATGGATCTTCGGGATGGCAACCCCTCCCTCCCCATTGTCCTATCGGTAACCGAAAGACAAAAAGCAGTTTTGGAGGCCTTTGAGTGCCAGCACCCCTCTGAGGAGCTTATAAGAGGAGCCATCGAGGCCATGGGCCGAGGAACAGCGATCCGGCAGGCCATGGCCTTGTCCAAAAAATATGCCATTAAGGCATCCAAATTTATAGAAAAGCTTCCGCCCTCGTCATATCGAAACAGACTTAGGACTCTAGTCCAACTCATTATTGAAAGGGATTTGTAACCCACCCCCTGAGCATGCACTTCAGGGTTATGATTTGGCCATGCCTTTGCTCAGCAATCAACGTGAGAGGCTTGTCCAGGGGATGTTTGACCGTATCGCCGGGCGTTACGATCGCCTCAACCGGGTGATCAGCTTTCATTTCGATACCTTGTGGAGAAGACAAGCCATAAAGGCACTGGGTTTGAAAGGGACCGATGGCCTCGTGTTGGATCTGGGAACCGGGACTGGGGATTTTGCCCTGGCAGCCGCCCATGGGGTGGGAGAGAAAGGGAAGCTCTTTGGATTGGACTTTTCCCCAGAGATGCTTCGACTGGCACAGCAAAAGAGGCGCAAACATCCCTACGGAGATAAAACCGCCTTTATCCTGGGGAGTGCACTGACGCCTCCGTTTAGGAGTGAGGCCTTCGATGGAATCATTACCGCCTTTGTCCTGCGCAATATCACAGACCTCAACCTTTTTTTCCTTGAGGCCTTCCGACTCTTGAGGCCCGGGGGAAAACTGGCATCCCTGGAAATGTTTCCACCGCGCAGCGGCCTCTTCTCTTTTTTTTATTCTTTCTACTTCTATCGCATAGTCCCTTGGATTGGCGGGGCCCTCGCCGGTGATCGATCAGCCTATCAGTACCTCTCCGACTCCGTGAGGGGCTTTGACTCGCCCGAGATGATTGCAGACGTTATCCGAATGGCAGGATTTGGAGGAGTTAAAATCAAGAGGTTTTTTTGTGGGGCCGTATGCCTCCACGTCACAGAAAAACCACAGGGGCGGTAATCCCCCGTCCGTCTGAATAGGCAATGAAGGCTTATCCCATAAGTTTCATTCTCTTCCTTCATCAGCTCTCTCTCGGAGGCCTGTTTGCACTAGCCGTAACCCCATTTCACGAGATAGAGAGGGGATTTTACAAATCGACCGCGGGAGTCCTCCTCATCACTGCCCTATTGGGCCTGTGGGGCAAGCTGGACCTCTACCGCAATGCCCTCTTTCTCAACGGAGGGGTTGGACCCACACTGGAGATAATTCTTTACGTTCTCTTCGTCTTATTTCTTGCGCTTTATCTGGTTTCCCTATGGGGCGAGCGAGTTCGGCTGCGAGCTAGAACCTTTTCGTTGTCGCTCCTACTCGGTCTTGGGGGGCTTTTGTTGGCTTCTTTTAGCTTCCACAATTCGGCCTTTTGGTCTGTCGAGACCTTTTCCTATCCAATCAGCTTCGTCCTTTCATCTCTTCTCCTGGGAGCGGCCACCGTAGGTATGCTTATTGGACACTGGTATCTTATCGATTCCGGCCAAAGACTTGAACCATTCCTGCGAACCTTCAGGTATTTTGTAGTCGTGCTCATTGCCCAAACTACTTTTCTTGTGGTTTTGCCGGTCTTATTTTATCTGTTGGGGAGTCACGAGACCATCGTGGGACTGGATCGCCTTTGGAAGGACCACACCCTGCTGATCTCCTCTCGTTTCCTGGTATCTCAGGTTGGCCCACTAGTCATAGCCTATATGATCTGGCAGACACTCAAAATCCCCAATACCATGGCGGCAACAGGGCTTTTTTATATTGCGCTGTTGGGGGTTATCGTGGGAGAAATTTTAGGAAGGCGTCTGCTGGCCCTGACTTCCCTGCCCCTCTAGTTCAGATCCGCCGCTTTCCGGGAAGGATTCCGGGTAGGTTTTAATCTTGGTGACTCTGAGGCCATCGGATGTCCATCCGAGGTCATATCCGACCTCCAGCCCCTCTCTGAGGTCGTCTGGGCTCTTGATACGACCCAGAAGCACCACAAGGCTGTAAGAAAACGAAATTTCTCGACCGCTCTGCGTTCGAATCAGCCCCATGTTGTTTCTGGGAAAAAGCTTGGTGACTATTCCCCGGTAGTACAAATCGGGTTTATCTAAGACCCCTTGGCTCTCATCCGATTTATCCATCCTGGGTTAGAAGCGGTCTAACTGAGGGGGTGTTTTTGCCGGGCAATCCTGCCCTGGAGCTCCATTAAACCGTCCAGCACTGCCTCTGGCCTCGGCGGGCAACCTGGAACGTAAACATTTACCGGGATGATGCGGTCGATTCCTTGTACCGTGGCATAGTTGTCATAAAAACCACCGCTAGCCGCACAGGCCCCGAAGGCCATCACCCATTTCGGCTCGGCCATTTGCTCGAAGACCCTTTTGAGGACCGGGGCCAACTTCTGGTTCACTGTACCGATAACCATGAGGAGATCAGCTTGACGGGGACTGAAGCGTGGCAGTAACGCCCCAAAGCGATCAATATCGTAGGGTGACATGGAAAGGGACATATACTCCATCGCACAACACGCTGTGGCAAAGGGATAAGGGAAAATAGAGTACTTTCGAGCCCAACCAATGGCCCTGTCCAGACGAGTAAGAGCGACGCTCTCGACAAGAAGTCTCTCCTCCCCGTAATTGGACATTGCCTTTTGGGCATTACTTTTCATCACAAGTAATATAAACTGCTGAACGGAAAAAACAAGTTATATCGAACACGGGGTTTGAATCCCCGTGTTCGACCAATGGGGAGAGCTGCCGCTTCTCCCCCCTGTGGAGTAATGAGCCGCGACTCCACGGGGGATACCCCATCGGCTTTGTGCCCGCCTCAAGAGGCGGGGTTAACCTCAAATATACTGGTTACGATGATAACAAAAATTCTGTTTTGAGGGCATCAATATGAACCTAAGAGATAAAACTATTCAAATTTCAGTTGTCGGAGGTTCCAATCCGGATTCAGAAACCATGACTCTTGCGGAAGAGGTGGGAAAAGTGGTCGCCGAAAAGGGAGCGGTACTAATCTGCGGAGGTCTAGGTGGAGTTATGGAGGCAGCGGCCCGAGGTGCAAAAGAAAAAGGCGGGCTCACTATCGGAATTCTGCCGGGCTACGATAGTAATTCCGCTAACCGATTTATTGACGTTGAGGTGAGAACAGGTTTGGGACACGGGCGAAATATTCTGGTGGCGGCCTCTGGAGACATTCTTATCGCCCTTCCCGGATCACATGGTACACGCTCCGAAGTATCGATTGGATTGCTGTTAGGCAAGAAAGTCATTGGAGTTAAGGCCTGGGGTGCGATATCTGGAGTGCGTCAAGTGAACAGTCTAAAAGAGCTGGATAAAGAGCTGATGCCTATTTTTTAGGCACTCAGATTATCCTGCTATCTTATTGTATTCACTCATCTTAATTTTTTAGCCTATCAGCTTACTAACATAAAAACTAATTTAGATTGACACGCCTTCAGCATTGTAATATAAACACTTTTTATATTGCTTACCTCATTATTGGGTCCTATTGCCGGAGACAATAGGAAAAGCGAACTAGGATTTGCGACAAATGGCAATTTATACCCATCTTAACAAGAGAGATTGTGCCCGGATTGCCGAAGAATTTGGACTCGGCAGCCTCGTTTCATACAGTGGCAATAGAAACGGCTCCGTCAATACCCACTATTTCCTGGAGGCCAAAAGAGGACGCTATTTCATAAAGATCGATGAGGTCAAAAAAGAGCTCGAAATAAAACAGGAGATTGACCTCCTCTTATTTCTCAGACGGCATGGATTTCCCTGCATTCAACCCATTCGAAGCAAAAAAGGAAGATACTACCATGAGCTTCACGGGAAATACCTCTCTGTCAGCCGCTATATGGACGGAGCTGAGGTTCCCGTAGATGCCCTCACATCATCCCAGTTAGAGTCGCTAGGTCACGCCTTGGCAAACCTTCATCTAATTGGCAGGGGATACAAAAAGGGTATTGATAATAGGTTTGCCTTCCCCAAGATCGTCAACATTTACCGCGATGTCAGAAAGGAAATTCCGGCCCATCTGAGGACCATCACCAGGGTCATGGAGGATGAGCTTGCCTATTTGGAAGGCTACCTGGATAACAATCTCCCCAAAGGGCTCATCCACGGAGACTTCTTTGCGGATAATGTTAGATTCAAAGGGTACAGATTGATGGGAGTTTTGGATTATGAGGCGGCATGCAAGGGAAAGTTCATCTATGACCTCGCAACTGCAGTCAACGCCCTTTGTTTCCTGGATGGCCGCTACCGGATCGAGCGTTTCGAGGCCTTGATTGCAGGATACGAGGGCCTGCGCCCCTTATCGTTACCAGAATGGGATTCCTTCCCCAACGAGCTTCGATTTTCATCCCTCAGGTTTACCGTAACCCGAATTAGAGATTTTTACATTCGGAAGATGGATGAAGATCACAGGATTTACAAGGACTATAAGGAATTTTTTGATCGCCTTCTAATCCTCCGGAGAGAAAAGGAAGGTGGGATGGAAGACCTTTTACTAGCGATGGCAACAGGTTACGACTATCGAAAATATCAAAAATCAAAACCGTCCAAGTAATCCTCCTGGATCCTCAGCAGGAGACAGAATATCATTCCCTCTTGTAACTAATAACGGCTTCTGAGATCTCTAGAGTTTAATCTTCCTATTTTAATTAAGGTATCCTGGCGGATAAGGCGGATCAAGCCAAAACAGGTTAAGAATAGGCCGAGGAAAAAAAGCAATCGACCTCCTCCCAGGACAACGTAATAGAAATCGACTTTCACCCGCGCTGTGTTGTATTTTTCCCTATCCCTATTGATTCTTCGCAGCACTTCCTCGTTTTTCCTGAGATCGAGTTCTTGAAAGCTTCTATAGCTGTCCTCCAGCCCCGTTTTGGCTGTATTGCGCAATAACCGCTGGAATTTGGTAACTTGTACCGCACCGACAATCCAGTTCCCTAAGCCCAGGATAAGAAGGATCAGGGCAGCAACCAGGAGGTAACTAGAATAAATATCTTTAATCTTCACCGTTTCGCCTCATGACTATAATCGAGCAAATACCATACCCCACGACTAAGGTCAAAACATTGTGGGGGCTATCCACCCGCAGTTAAGATAGCGGTTGAGCTACGCACCAGATTAGCCTAGCATAGGGATCTTGTGAAGTGCTTCGTCATTGGTGATATCCATGGTTGCCTGGTGGAGCTGGCTTGCCTCCTGGAATCCCTCCCCCTGGAGCCTTCGGACAGACTTGTGTTTTTGGGTGATTACGTAGATCGAGGCCCGGACTCCCGGGGGGTCGTGTCTCATCTCATTGATCTTAAGGACAAGGGAAAGCAGGATGTGATTTTCCTTAAAGGAAATCACGAGGATATGATGCTGTCATATCTTGGACTCCAGGGGAGATATGGGGACATGTTTGTCTTCAACGGGGGTGATGCCACGATGGCGAGCTACGGGCTCTCTCGGAGAAATAACCATCCACAAGATCTCCTTGCAGCGATGCCAAATGATCACCTGGAATTCTTCAAAGGCCTACGGGTTTATTACCGGATGGAACCCTTTCTCTGTGTCCATGGCGGTATTCACCCAATGAAGCCCCTGGCCGAGCAGATTGAAGAGGAAATGCTTTGGATCCGTGATGAGTTTATCCAGAACATTCATGCCCTCCCCTACACCGTCCTATTCGGACACACCCCCATGAAAGAGGTGTTTTTTCATCTTCCCTACAAGATTGGCTTGGATACCGGTCTCGTCTATGGGAATCGCCTGAGCTGCCTAGAGGTGACTGAGAAGGTTCTGTTTCAGATCAAGAGAGGGACGAAAGAGGTAATCCAAAGGCCGGTGAGGGATCACTGGGAGCAGATTCCTCATTCCCCATCAGCTTGAACTCTCGGAGACTACCGGGTCAAGTTTTTTTTCATTGCACGAAAGCTCCGCCCGCCTGCCGGGAGAGGACACAGAGGCAGCGGAAATATTCATCCTTGGTTGAAAATTCCAGGCTAAGAAAATAGGATGCTGCTCTATAACACGGCTGGAGGTGCCCCATGGCTAAATTACGGTTATCAATGGCGTGTGACAATTACGATTACCTGCAACCTTTAAAAGAAGGCAAGGTCGAGGCGGAGGGGATAGATCTCAATCTTATCACCGTAGAGAGCGGTATCCGCCACCAGCGGATGTTCCACTATGGAGAATACGACGTTTGTGAGTTTTCAATGTCGTCCTATCTCGTTGCTCGGTCGAAAGGTATTGATTGGTTTCCGGCAATTCCGTTTTTCACCCGTCGCATGTTCGGCCACAAGTTCTGCTTCACCCGTGCCGGCTCAGAATTTAAAAAACCCTCGGACCTGAAAGGGCGAAAGATCGGCATAAGGACCTATGAGAATACCCTCGCCCTTATGGTGAAGGGGATGTTCATGAACAACTACAATCTTTCCGTCGATGAGGTCACCTGGGTCTGCGTGAACGATAAGCTCGTGGGAACCAGTCCTCCGTCAAACGTCAAGGTCGAGCAAGTAGAAGGGAAAAAGAAACTGGAGGAGTTACTGCTTGCTAAAGAGATCGATGCCGAGGCGGAGCCCGATCTGCCCCCTGGGTGGCTCAACGGGGAGGGAAAGGTCGAGCGTCTTTTCCCTGATTTTGAGAAAGCAGAGCGGGACTACTACACTAAGACCCAAATCTTCCCCATCATGCATCCAATCGTGATCAAGAAAGAAATTCTAGACCGCGACCCCTGGGTGGCGACAAGCCTGTATGAGTTATTTATTAAAACATGGCGCCAATACCGAAATTTTATGCAGCAGCCCCATCGGTTGAGTTTCGCCTGGGCCGGTTCTTATCTGGAGCAAGAGAGGGCATTTTTCGGGAGGGATCCCTATGCCCAGGGCTTGAAGGAGAACCATCACGATATAAAGACCATGATTCAATTCGCCCAGGAACAAGGAATGCTGGATCGACCCATCACAGTCGAAGAGCTTTTCACAGAGAATACCAGGGCAACGGAAGAATCGTGCTGCGTGCTCGTGACTCGTGCTCGGAGTCCCTTTCGGGAGCATCAAGTTATATCGAACACGGGGTTTGAATCCCCGTGTTCGACCAAAGGGAAAAGCTGCCGCTTCTCTCTGATATCTTGCAACAGCCACTCTGTAGGTATCTCTCTGCCGAGACCCTTCTGCCTGGCGAGCTCATAGACCCTGCCGGCAACCGCAAAGAACTGTGCACCTTGAACATTGCCCCTTTCAGAATAGGTGATTTGCTCAGCCGAAGTTCTGCCTTTCTTCTCACCGCTCAAAAGCTCGGCCAAAAGTACGGCCCTGTCCTCTGCGATGATACCGTGGGCCCGCTTTCCCCTTGTCTTCATCTCGAATTTCGGAATCTTCCCTGACGCAGCGGCATAGGTCAGATATTCGTCTGGCAGGTCGAGCTCCGGAAGTCCCCATGGTGCCGGGGCATTGCCCAATCTCAGCGAGACATCGATTCTTTTTACAGTTTCCTCGTCGGGCTTCCCGCCTATACAGGTGACATGGGACCCTGCCTCCAGGCATCTCCCTGAGATGATGGGAACGGCTGAGTCGGTACAGCCGGCGATGATGTCCGCTCCTTTGTATACCTCCTCCGGGTGATTAACCGCTACGCCCTCTACGTCGAGCTTCTCTCCTATCTCCCTGGCATACTCCACCTTATGGGCCTTGGTTGGACTGTAGACCTGAACCCTCTCGATCTTTCGTACCAGCCTGATGGCCTCCATGTGAGACCTGGCCATTCCACCGGAACCAATCATGCCAACAACCTTGGCGTCCTCTCGCGCCATGTACTTCACTCCGATTCCCGAATCGGCTCCAACCCTCATGTGTTGGAGATAACCGTCATTGATCAACGCCAGTGGCTCGCCATTATTGATGTTGATGAGAAGGATCAGCCCACAGAACCTTCCCGGTCGGACACAGTACTTCTCCTGGGTTCTCACTCCTTGGTATTCCTTCTCGGTGATCACGTCTGACTTCATTCTTATGGCAAAGTAGCCCGAGACCGATCCCCCCTCCATCGTGCCCCACTGATATAACTTTTGTGGGTCTTTAGTCGGAATCTGGATATCGATTCGCGGCCGACAAACCGCCTCGCCTCTGGCTACCTCTCGGTAGGCCTCTTCCAAAGCCCGCATGGTCAATTCCATCGTCAGGACTTGTTTCACATCATCATTGTTCAGTATCAGCGTCACAAATGACCTCTCTGTTTCAGCACCCCATACCTGGATCTATTCCAACTCACCCCGCACTATCAGCTCAATCAACGGCTGATCACCTTCGAGAAAATCCAGTTTCTGAATCTCCCCTTTATCCACCCACAGAAGCTCATGGAATACTAGATTCATGACGACTCCGCTATATTGCTCTACCCTAAAGAAGGTTAGATCAACCTCTGTGCCATTCGAATAGGCGTGGCCATGGTGAAAGACCTCCCTGGCGGAGTGAACCTCGATGTCCAACTCCTCTCTCAACTCCCTCCTGAGGGCCCCCAAGGGTCCTTCTCCCTTTTCCACTTTGCCCCCAGGGAACTCCCACTTTAAGGGAAAGGAGGCCTTTTCCCTTCTCTGACACACCAGCAGCCGGCCGTCTCGATAAATGAGCGCGGCTACCACTTCCATCGGCCCTTCGCCGTAACTCATCCTTATATTCCTGACACCCCTTATCTTTCCTTTTTAGACCCAGAGACGATCTAAGGCAATCGATCGGCAAAAAAAACGACCAAAGGAATCAATACCCCGGAAGAGCGAGGAGACGAAAGAAAGGAGACTGGCTATAGGTGGTAAAACCGTTTTGCGTTGTCATATAAAATTTTTCTTTTAACACTGTCGGACAGGTCGTCTCTCTTCAAGAAGGCTGGGATGTCCTGATTGAATTCACCGCGCGATTTCTCATGAGGGAAATCAGAAGGATACATGAGCAAATCTTCACCCAATTCCCGCACCACCACATCCAGGATTCTTTCGTCCAGCTCGCATGAAAAATAGATATTTCCCGAGCGAATGTATTCACTCGGCAACCTCTTCAAAGCAACGGAGCGCCGTCTCCGGTCCCCTTGGTATTTTTCATCGAGCCGATCCATCATGTACGGGACCCACCCCGCCCCCGCCTCCAGAAAGGCCACCCTGAGCCTTGGAAAAAGGTCCAACACGCCGTTCAGGAGCATGTTTGTTATCTGAACCATAAGCGCAATAGGATGCTCCAGAGCATGAACCATGGCCATAGTATTAACGAAATCTATCCCTAGACCCTGGCTGGTCCCGCCATGGACAGCCAGGACACAATCCAATCTCTGCGCCTCCTCAAAGAGCGGAAAGAAATCCGGATGGCCGTATCCTTTGTGCAGAAGCGTAACCGAGGGCAATACCCCTCCCACCATTCCTTGCTCGGTGACCGAACGGCGAAGTTCGACCTGAGCCTCCTTGACATTCTGCACAGGCAAAAGGGCAATCCCCTTGAGACGTGGGCTCACCTTGCAGAAGCGATCGGAGAGCCAGTTGTTATAGGCGCGGGCCAGAGCGCATGCCCAATCAGGATCTTGAATCAATCCCATACCCAGACCCGCACTGGGGTAAAGGACGGCCGCCTCCATCTCGGAACGGTCGAGGAAGGAAAGCCAGACGTCGGCCGGGGTCTGAATGACTTTCTCAGCGTCTCCAAGAAGAAAACCCCTGGGCCAGCCGTCCAGGGAGGGGAAAAGAGAAAAGGATTTTGAGCGCCTGAGTCCCCGGTAGGGTCCTTCAAAGTACTTCTCTATCTCAGGCTCGTCCTCGTAGATATGCCCGTCTGCATCAATGATTGGAAAATCTTTCACGCCTATTCCCCTCTTTGACCTGGTTTTACCTGGTTACGGAGAGTCCATCGTCTCGATGATTTACCCCGTACCACAGAACGTCCCGCGCATGAGTGCGGGAATGAATGTTCTCGACTTCCACGCAGTGCAGCGCCCCAAGGTCGCGGACGTAAATCCATGGTACGGGGTTTACGCATTTCTTTGCACCAACTGCGGGAGACTACCGGATAGGCTGCAAGCATGTCAATCTTGCTTGAGGGGCATGCAGGATTTCTGATTCGGCAACAGCATTACTAATTTTAAGGCAACAGAGGTGGGGCATCCCTCCCATAAATGAGAAAACGGGGACGATTTATTCTTACTTTCGAATAAGGCTGATCTTTCATTTTCCAGACCCCTTTATAAAACTCTACAATTAACCC
>JAZFYO010000187.1:0-3095 GCA_036443615.1 Binatia bacterium
ATATCGTCCATCTTTATCTTGATGGATCTTGTCTTTCTCGATTAAAGAACCAATAGCCCTGGCAATCGTTCCGTATGACTGATTGGGAAAGAGGTCCAGCAACTCGGCAAAAAACCTGTGTGCCTGATCTAGGGCTTCGAGAATCCTTTCCGCAGCTGCCTCGAGATCCTCTTCCCGCCCCGGCTTTTTCGGTTCCCCATGCGGCACTCTCTTTTCTTGCACATAGTCCTCGAGCCTGACCTGTCCCTGGTTAAAGTATACGATTCGCTGGTAGCGTTCCCTGGGGACGTTCTCCGGGATCGTGGCGTCAATTCCCATCTTGGCCGTTGTGGGTATCCCATCAATAGGCGGGAGAGAAGGGTCCAGGGGCTTGGAGCGGGCATTGGACAGGATTACCATATCCCGGTCTGCCTGGACGCGGGTTGCGATCGCCCACTCCACCTCGACCGGATCGAAGACATCAATGTCGTCGTCGGTCACTACGACATGCTTGATATCGGCTATGGATAGGAGCGCGGCGATGGCATTTTTTCCGTCTCCAGGCTGCTTCCTGATGGCTGCGATGATGTGCCAGTGGCAGCAACCCCCGGGCGTTATGTTGATGGTCGTGGCCTTCACGCCGGCTTCGCCGAGGACACGCCAGGCGGCCGCCTCATAGATTGGCGCGCTCATCCAGATATTTTCCCAGGGCATGTGCAGGGCGTAGTAGACCGGATCACGCCTGTGAAGCACCGCATGGATCTTGACTCGGGGGTTGAAGTGGATCCCCCCCATGAGGCGGTTAAACTCACCGAATGGTCCCTCCGGTTGGGTCCATCCCTCCGGGATGATCTCCCCTTCTAGGACGATCTCCGCATTCGCAATGCACGGAACCGGGATCGTGACCCCCGAGGCTAGCTCCAGTGGTTCTCCGCGAAGGCCGCCCGCGTAGCAGAGTTCGTTTGTCCCCAGTGCGGCCTTGAAAGTTGCGGCCACCATCTCGGAGGGATGGGTGCCGATATTGATTGAGATGGGGAGGGGACATTTTTTGGCGAGGGCGCGCTCGTTGAATTTCCTCAGGTTGTTGGGTGTGACGATATCGATACCGGTGATGTTTCTCCCTTTGAGCATCAGGCGGTACATCCCGGCATTCATCCCGTACTCCGGGTCCTCGGCAATTACGACGGCCCCCGTGATCATGGGCCCGCCATCCAGGGTCGAAAAGATTGGCACGGGGAGGCGATAGAGGTCCACTTGATCTTTCTCCAGTACCACCTCTTTCACCGGACCGTCTTGAACCAGCTTGGGCTCGATGGGTTGCTCCATGGCCCGCTGGATCTTTTCCTGGATCTTCCCGTAAGGAACACCGATGGCAACCGCGAGGCGATTTCTCGATTGGAGGAGGCCGGAGACCACCGGCATCGAGTAGCCTATGGGATTGGTAAAGAGCAGGGCCTTTTCCGATTGTGGAACCAGGGCCGCGATGTTTCTTAAATCCACGGGCCTGGATATTTCGAGAAGCTCGTCTTGCTCGCCCAGCCTCTTTAGGTATTCTCTGAAGCTAACCCCCATAAAAAGTTTCTTCCTTAAATATAACCTATAACCTCATATAACCTACTAACCTCACCTAGTCTCGTTGCCCGCCACCGAATTTGTCTGCCTCCGGTCTATCCCTGGTTACTCCCAGAGCCGGCAGGACCTCGTTCACGTAGATGGAATACTGCCTGTCCAAGTCACGGCCGATCGGTCGGATGGTGATGTGATCAACACCAGCCTCGACAAAGCTCTGGATGCACTTGACGCAATGCTTGACCGGGCCACAGGCGTTCCAGATCTCCACCCCCTCCCGGGTAAAGTCCCGGAGATAGTAGGCGTCAAGGAAGGCCTTGGCCTCGCGGAAGGCCTCGTCCCGGTCATCATTCACACAAATGCCGTAATACAGAGTGGTCTTGAATTGACTGGGATCTCGTCCCTCCTCGGCCAGCATTTTCCGAATCCGTACAAGATAATCTTTGAACACTTCGAGCTTTATCTGATTTGTCATCCACCCGTCAGCATAACGGGCGATCCGCTTAAGTGCCCGATCAACTCCCTGTGCGTCGATGTTATTCGCCCGTGGAGTGGCCGCGATATAGATGGGGCAGGGTTGCTGGGTGGGTTTGGGTAGAAGGTTTACGTCCTCAAAGGAATAGTACTTCCCATGGAACGTAGCGTGTTCGTCCGACCAGAGAAGGCGCAGGGATTGAATCATCTCCTCTAGACGCCCAGGACGCTCCTTGCTGGCAATGCCCATCACCTCCAGCTCTTTGGCGGCTGCCGGGTGCTGGCTGGCTGGGTATCCCATGCAGGCGGCGAGGAGCATGCGGCCCGCGGAGATAACGTCCAGGCTTGCCCACTGCAGCCCGAAGACCACAGGGTTGCGTTGGGCTATGGTCGCCATGCAGGCCACCCCGAGGCGGAGACGCGAGGTACGTCCGGCAATGGCCCCCAATAGGGCGATACATTCCAATCGAGGCTTACTGAGGATGCTGTCACCTACCCAGACAGCCTGGAGGAGGCCGGTTTCCTCCGCCTGCACAGCCAGGTCGACGACCTCTTTTGCCTCCACCCCTCTGATGAGCAGGCTCCGGTTCGATATCGTGAGGCCGAAGCTGGTTCTAAATTCTGACATGCATTTTTATCTCCGTCTGGGCCGAGTTGACCGGTGCCTACACTCTCTCCGCTCCTTATAACCTACCCTGAATCGGGCTCTTTTTGACTGAGAATATATGGCTGGACCTTTTTCATCCTTATAGAGGTCATAGGCACAAAATTCAAACCTTTGATGGTTCATCAAGAGAGTGTCTGAGAGTGGCTGGGCAGGAGGCTCAGCGGTTACGATTCATCGAGAAGTTTGGCTTTCCTACAATGCAGGGATAAACCTCGGTGGCGAGCCCCCAGCCTGTTCAGGCGTTAGGCTTATCGCGGGGGGGAGACCTCTACGCGGACTGAGAAGGTGCGGACCTCTGTAGCCCGAATGGTCCCAACGCCCATCACCCTCCGTGAGATCACCTCCCCGCCCTCGTCGCTGACCTCCAGGACCACCGAGTACTCACACGGCTTCTCCCTCTCCGGAT
>JAZFYO010000188.1:0-4705 GCA_036443615.1 Binatia bacterium
CCCGTCATCATTCAAGCGGTCGTGCCAGTTTTTCCAGCCGATACGGAAGAGGTGCTAGCCGCTCGAATCCTAAAGGTGGAACACCAGATCTACCCCAGAGCCATCCAGCTCTACAGTGAGGGGAGGCTTCACGTCGTGGGGCGAAGGGTCGTGGTCGATGGCCTGAGCAAGGAAGGGGAACAGATGCTCGTTTGGCCCCCCCTGAGAGAATGAAGAGACTGCGGGAGGAGATGGTTAAGGCCATAAATCATCCCCAACTTAAATTTGAGGTTAACCCCGCCTCTTGAGGCGGGCACAAAGCCGATGGGGTTTCCAAAGGGGAGAAGCGGCAGCTCTCCCCATTGGTCGAACACGGGGATTCAAACCCCGTGTTCGATATACCTTGATTGCTCCTAAAGATAATTGTCAGCTTGGGCTTGCTGCTCTTTCTCTTCTCCCGTATTAACATCAGCGAGCTACTACGCGTCCTTTTGTTCGCTCACCCTTCGTATATATTCGTAGTTCTCATGGTCTATTTAATCGGACAGATCCTTTGCTCCACGCGGTGGGCATTACTGGCGCGGCCCTTGGGCTATAAGAACCCTTTCAAGGACTTCGCCATTTTTTACTTTATTGGAATGTTCTTTAACCTTTTGCCCCCAGCACGGTTGGAGGAGACGTTGGACGGGTCTATTACCTGTCCAGCGGTGGAGCCGGCCCCGAAAGGGACGGCTGGGTAAATCGGACGAGCACGGCATTATCCTCGGTTGTGGCTGATCGAGCCATAGGGATGGCTGTCCTGGCGTGGATTGGTGCCTTGGCCGTTGTGATCTTTCTAGTATACTCTCTCCCCTCTCCCGTCCGCTATTCGACCTTTGCCCTAGCACTCGGACTCCTGGTTGGTTGGATACTGCTTCCGGTGATATATCGCGTCATTCGGCTAACGGTCAATCCAATTGGAAAAAGCATCGCGGTCGCCATTGAGACATACGGGTCGGCGGGAAAACCCATTGCTATGGCCATCATCTTGTCTTTAATAGTCCACTTCATCCAGGCAGGATGTCACGTCATTTTGGGCTGGTCGCTCGATTTCCAGATCCCATGGTCCTACAGCTTTATTCTTTACCCTCTGGTCGGGATATTTATGGCAATTCCCGTCAGTTTTAATGGGATTGGTCTGTGCGAGGGGGTCGGTCTCCTCTGGTTCGTCATTGTTGTCCTGGATGGCATGATCGGCGGGGTTGTCTTTATCTTGAGAAAATGCCAAGGGGCTTTTAGCATCACGCCCGGGATGGGGAGATCAGGTTAAATATCGGAGAAAGATCGTACCCAGGCCCAGAAATGAGAGAAATCCAAAGACGTCCGTGAAGGTGGTGACAAGGACACCAGACCCCAGGGCCGGGTCCATTTTCATATGCTTCAGTGCCAACGGGATCAGGGTACCGGCGAGGGATGCGACCAGGAGGTTTAGCACCATGGCCAAGGCCAAGACAAATCCAAGCACGGGGTTGCCCTTCCACAGATAGGCGATTAACGCCACCAGAAGGCCGGTTGTTGCTCCCATGGTGATTCCCACCGTCACCTCCTTCATCACCACCCGCCAGGCCGTGGTGAATTCGAGCTCTCCTAAGGCGATTCCCCGAATCATCACCGTGAGGGTTTGTGTCCCACCGTTTCCACCCATGCCCGCAACCACCGGCATGAATATCGCCAGGGCTACTGCCTTCTCTATGGTTCCCTCGAAAAGGCCCACCACAAACGCGGCAAGCATCGCAGTCAGAAGATTAAAGCTCATCCATGGCAGTCTTTTCTGTATGGATAGTTTGGCATGGCTGAAGATCCGATCCTCTTCTTCCAGCCCGGCCATCCTGTACATGTCCTCTGTGCTCTCTTTATTGATGATGTCTATGACATCGTCTACCGTGATGATCCCCACCAGGCGACCTTCATGATCCACGATGGGAAGTGCCAGCAAATCATATTTCGATACCAGCTTGGCGGCCTCCTCCTGGTCCATAGAGACCTCCCCACGGACAGGATCGGGGATCATCATCTCTAGCAAGGTGCGGTCCCCTGGTGCGACCACCAGGTTGCGGAGGGGGACAACCCCGATGAGCTTTTCCGCCTGGTCCACCACATAGAGGTAAAAAAAACTCTCAAGCTCTGCTCGCTCGCGGATTTTGTCAATGGCATCCTGCGCCGATGTGTTCGGGGGGAGAGCCAGATAATCTGTAGTTGTAATTCTGCCTACTGTTTCCTCAGGATAGCTAATGGACTGCTTGACCCTTTCCCTTCTGTCAGGATCCACCAGCGCAAGGACTCTCTCTCTTCTTTCCTCCGGGAGGCTATCGATAAACGTCACCTGGTCGTCTGGGTCGGTCCGGTCCATCATTTTGGCGACTTTTTCGTCGTCGATCAGTTCAAGGATTTCCGGGAGCAAGTCAGGTGGGAGTTCCTTTAGGGTTTTTCCCGCCCTGCGGATCGAGAATAGGAGATCGAAGAAGAGACGTACCTCGACCGAATCCAGGTCCTTGAAGAGCAGGGCGATATCCGCAGGATGACTCTTACCAATATACCTCAAGATACGATCCGGGGTCCCTGTGCGGATCAGCTCTCGAACTGTTTCTTGATTCAAGGCCGTGGATTTCATAGATGCACCATTCATCATCTCCAACTTTCTTAACCCCTGACATCAGAATTTGCAAATTCATATGACATATTTGAATGGCGGCTTCTGGTCGACCATAGACTTAGAGAAGGCCTGTGGCTGGGATCAAAAAAAGGCCATTGACGTTAGCCATTATCTAACGCTCTTCCACAGGCCTGGCCGTGATCCCAGTGTTGGATCGGGGTTAAAAGCCCTCCTCAAATCTGGTATGATTTGCCGTGGCACCTTGCACCTGGGGATTGGACAGGCGACTATTGGAGTACAGAGAAGGAGATAGGAACAAGGAGGACCCATGTTTGGACTTGGATTTCAAGAACTGGTGATCATCTTGGTTATCGCCCTGATCATATTCGGTCCTGGGAAGCTGCCCCAGATTGGAAGTGGATTAGGCAAGGCCATCCGGGATTTCAAAAAAGGGGTGAGCAGCGAGGATTCGGACGAGGAGCCCAAGGAAGAGGAATCGGCTAAAAAAGACGACTCCGGAGAACTTCCGAGATAAGGGAGTGGCAAACGGCTTTGGAAGAGCTAGCGCATAGAACGATCTTCCGGGGTTTTCAACCCCTTCGGAAGACCAGTGAGTACCTGGGCGGGATCGGCCTTATAGCCTATGAGCTTCTGCGTAGCGGTCGAAGGCGGTGGGAAGGCAACTTAATCATGGCGCAGATGGAACATATAGGTGTCCGCTCCCTCTCCATCGTGGTCCTTACTGCGCTATTCACGGGGATGGTCCTTGCGCTCCAGATGGGAGGCTACCTCTCGCGGTTTGGGGCGAGACCCTTCGTGGGAAAAATTGTGGCCCTGACGATGTTGCGGGAGTTGGGACCTGTGCTGACGGGTCTGATGATTGCGGGGCGGGTCGGTTCTGGACTCACGGCGGAGCTCGGGTCGATGCAGGTGACCGAGCAGATCGACGCCATGCGCTCCATGGGGGTCAACCCGATCCAGAAATTGGTCTTTCCCAGAGTAGTTGCCCTACTTGTCATGCTTCCCTTGCTTACTGTTTTAGCCGATTTTGTGGGGATCCTGGGAGGCCTCTTCACCAGTGTCATAGAGCTTAACGTCAGTGCTGGATTTTACCTGAGATCGATCATTCAATTCATGAGATTCGAGGATCTCTTTAGCGGACTGGGTAAGTCCTTCTTTTTTGCATTTTCTATTGGAATCATCGCCTGTTACAATGGGCTGCAGGCTAGCGGGGGAGCGGATGGGGTGGGCCGTGCAACGACGAAGACGGTGGTGATGGCATCCATTACAATTCTGATATCGGATTTCTTTTTAACCAAACTCCTCCTTCTTCTTTAGCGGTGGAAGTCTCCGGATTTATTCAGTGCAGAGATCTGTTTAGGTCCTTTGGGGAAAAGGCGGTGCTCCGGGGGGTCAACTTGACCATCGAGCAGGGAGAGACCATGGTCATTTTGGGAGGAAGCGGAACCGGCAAGTCCGTTCTGCTGAAGCACATGAACGGGCTGATAGATCCGGATTCTGGAGAGGTCTTTGTTGACGGCTTGGAGATATCCCAGCTGGGAGAGGACGAGTTGCGGGAAGTGAGAAAAAAAGTGGCGATGGTTTTCCAAGGGAGCGCCCTTTTTGATTCCCTTACCGTCGCTGAGAATGTCGCCTATCCTCTGTATGAGCATGCCGCACTGTCACCTGACAAGTTACAGGACAGAGTGAGGGAGGTTCTTTCCCTGGTGGATTTGGCGGGGAGCGGAGAACTTTATCCCGCAGAGATGAGCGGAGGGATGAAAAAACGGGCGGCTCTCGCCCGTGCGTTGGCCTTAAAACCTAATTGTCTTCTCTACGATGAGCCGACGACGGGTTTGGATCCTGCGATGACGCAGCGTATTAATCGATTAATTCGTGACTTACAAGCGAAATTGGGAGTCACCTCTGTGGTAGTGACTCACGACATCGAAAGCGCCTATGCCGTGGCCGATCGTCTGGCCTTACTCCAGGAGGGGCAGATCCGTTTCGTCGGCACGAAGTCAGAGACTCGGGCGGCATCGAATCTAGACCTCCACGAATTTCTCTACGGCGCTTGATGGAGACCTATCGATG
>JAZFYO010000189.1:0-25948 GCA_036443615.1 Binatia bacterium
GAGGCGTTGGCAGCCTCTGCGAAGCTGAGGAAAAGCAGCATCGAGTGTTTGAGCGCAGCGAGTTTCGAGGCTGCCCGAGGCGAGCAGCTAACCCCGATCCGAAATCCTTTTGATAGAAACGCTAAGAAAGTCTACGTCTCGTACACCCCAGTATTACTGCGACCTGCGAATTGATGTCGGATCGGGGCTAAGGCTTCCCGCCGAGGAGCCACTTAAGCGAAGGGATGGCAGCTCCTGTAAAAGCACGCTCAATCCCTTGCCAGGACTGGGGTTCTCAACTCACGGAACCACATTTTTCGTAAAAGAGCTCTGAAATGTCTGACGACGAGTGGTCTTTGATGGCTGGGTGATGCGCCTTGTCTTAGCCTCCTCGCTTCAATGCCTCAAAGACCTTCTCGGACGTTACGGGCAGAGACTTGATCCTCACGCCGACGGCATCTTCTACTGCATTGGCGATCGCCGCCGCCACCGGGACGTTGGATGTCTCTCCTATGGGCATGCTGTTGTAGGGGCCAGGCCCCTTGGGCGTCTCCAGAACGGTGGTTTTAAGGATCGGAATATCCCGGATGGTGGGTATCTTATAGTCACCAAAGTTGGCCGTGGTCACCTTGCCGTCGTCGACAATGAGATGCTCCATCAGCGCGTAGCCAAGTCCCATTACGGCCCCACCCTCGATCTGACCCTGGTGCATCAGCGGGTTGAGCACGGTACCCGTACTGTGAGCTGTGGTTAGCTTCCCAAGCTTGACCTCTCCTGTCTCCGGATCCACCTCAACCTCCGCAACCTGGGCGCACATGGAGGCCTCGTTGACCTTGGACTTATCGTTATAGTTTCCCTGGACACTGATAGGGGTTCCCTTGGCCTTTACGATCTCTCCGTAGGTCATGCGTTGCTCCGCGCGTCTGTGGAGCACTCCTCCCTCGGAGATAATAAGGTCATCCGGGGTGGCGCCCATGGCCTCGGCAGCCGCTTTCTTGATCTCTTCGCTGGCCTTGATTGCCGCCTCATAAGCCGCATTGCCGTAAACCCTCGTGGCTCTACTACCTCCAACCCCTGTATCTTTTTCTCCCATTTTGGTGTTCAGGGTCTCAACGTGCATACGTGCAGGCGGGACCTTAAGCTCTTCCCCGACGATTTCACACAATACGGTATAGGTGCCGGCCCCCTGGTCCAGCATCGCCGAGGAAATAGTAATTTCTCCCTCTTCATCGATCTTGACGGCAACGGTTCCCTCGCCACCATTAACGGTCCATTGGACCAGGGCGATTCCACGGCCCACGTTCTTCGGCTTTGGCTTATGGTAGCCAGAATACTCCAACGCCATTTTAAGCGTCTCCTCGGCCTTGATGTGTGATATCGTTGGACCGGTCGGCGATGCGTCGCCGTCATGCATAAGGTTCTTCCTCCGGAACTCAGCCGGTTTCATACCAAGCTCTTTGGCCACCAGATCAAGCTGGCTTTCGTTGGCAAAGAAGCCCTGGGGATCGCCAGGTGACCGCATGTGGCCGCAGGGGATCTGATTGGTATAAACCATCTTCTCTTCTATGAGCACGTGGGGGATGTTGTAAGCCCCGGCGGATATTGCCGGACCACCCAGAAAGCCATTTGGCTTGAAGGCCCCATAGGCTCCACTGTCAAAAATAAAGTCCATGTGATGCGCAACAATAGTACCGTCTCTTTTGACCCCTGTCTTCACCTTGACAATTGAGCCGTGCCTTGGATTACCGGCTATGAACTCCTCGTCGTAGTCCATGACCATTTTCACCGGCTGGCCGCTCTTTTTGGAGAGGAAGTAGCACAGGGCGATATCCATAAAATCTCCCTTGCCGCCGAAATCCCCACCTATATAACAGGGATGCACAACAATGCCTTCAGGAGGAACTTGGACCGCCCTGGCCACCTGTTCCCGTATGGAGAATGGGACCTTGCTGCACGCCCAAATCTCGGCCCCCCCGGACTGGTCTGCTTTGACGACGCAAGAATGGGGCTCGATGTAGGCCTGATGGACCGGCTTGGTTTGGAAGGTATTTTCCACAATCAGGTCTGCTTGCTTAAGGCCCGTCTTCAGGTCCCCTTTTTTCCATGCCATCTGGATGAAGGCATTGCTGGGGACGTCCAGCTTGTCGGGTAGACCTCTATAGTTATTGACATCCGGGTGTAGCAGCGGAGCGGAAGGCTCCATGGCCTTTACCGGGTCAACCACCGGCTCCAAGTCTTCATATTCGACCTCGATGAGATCCAGCGCCCGCTCGGCGACCTCCTCGCTTTCGGCCGCGACCGCCGCCACTTTTTCCCCTATAAACCTGACGACGCCGTCGGCCAGAATGGGCATATCATAAATCCGTCTCCCGATTTTCAGCCCCGTCACGTCTTCCCCTGTGACCACACCCTTGACGCCAGGGACCTTAAGGGCTTGGCTCACATTGATATGTTTGATACGCCCGTACGAAATGGGACTCCTTAGAATCCTGCCCCAGAGCATTCCCGGCAGGTTCACATCTGCCGCATAGACCGCTTGCCCAGTAACCTTCTTTTCACCTTCAACCCTAGGAGTGGGATTGCCTACAATCTGCTTGTTCACTTCAACCTCCAACCAGATGTATTTAGAGAGAAAACATGGCGTATTTTTCTGCTTTTTGCAACCTTCCTTTTTCATTCGTTCCGTCCCGTCCCATCTCATTCCGGTAGCAAAGCGGTAGCAGAGAACCAATCAGGTAGGGCTTTGCCTTCAAGCACGGTAGAAGGTGAAAAGAAATGCGCCGGTATCTACACGAAGCCTGTTGTAAAACGACCATCCGGCACCTAATTCTCTCGGGCTAGTGTCTTACCCTTGTCAAATAAGACAGGTGAAAATCCTGATTTGATAAATAAGAAAGGTGTTACAACGGGAGAGACGAGGCAATCACGATGAAGAAAGTTTGGCTGTTGTCTTGACGGCGGTGTTGGTGACCCCTTCAGCAAGCATCGCTAAGGACTGGAAGCATGGGCATGGCCATTGCTACCATTGTAAGACACGGTACGAGGGAAGACGGAGGGGATACAAAGAAGGCTATAAGGCTAGAAGAGCCGGCAAGGCCTTTAATCTGGAAGACTAATTAAAGCTGCGAGGCAAGAGACAATAAGCTCCTGCATTGTTATTACTCCCTGCTTGTCTACGGTTCCGATCATCTCCTCCTAATTGATCCGCTTATACTCAGCCCGTAGCTTTATATTTTCTTTCTTGAGCCATCTTGTAGTGTTTTCTGCATAGTCCACCCTTAAACGCTTTTTTGGGACAATTGGTGCATAGACCCAGCTTGCGGTGTCTTTTCCGATAGGCGAGGGATGACAACCTGTGCTCTTCAGGATATCTTCTAGCTCTCTTCTGAGAGCACTTCTTGTGATATCTTATACCCGCCTTACCAGACCGTTCTACTGGCTTGATTAGTTTCTTACATTCGCCACAGAACAGCGGATATCGCGCCATCCACCATTCTCTCATCTTTTTTAAACATACCTTGCAATACGTCCTTCCTTTGCTCGCTTTTCGATTACACCTGACACAAAGCCCGAGGCGTTTATGCTGCTTTTCGTACCGTTTAGTAGCTTCTGTTGGCATCCTATCGTATCCAGTTAGCTTCTAAATGCTTTTACCCTCAAACTACCTTCATCCCTTGCCTCTGGCTCTAGATTACCAAATTTATCCATAAATTTGAAAGGAAATATTTAAACGAAAAACGGTTATAAGCAAATCCATAATCTACGGATTATCCCGATGCCAGACGGCGGAAAATTGGGTTAGAAGTTGATCCAATGATTCCCGAACAAAGACCCTTGCCTCATGCAACGGAGATATCGCGATACCGCCTTTTTGCCAAACAACACCGAAAACAGGTTCGTCGTTTATCTTGATTGTTACTTTGCGAACAATCTGAATGCTGAGGTAACCATAGACAAAGTCGTCTTTTTCTTTAAGTAGAACACTAGCTTTGAGGAAAGGCACGGCGGAATCATTCACGACAAGGCGTGGAAGGTTGCTGCGCACCCAAACTAGGACGTGGTTTTTGAGGCTATCCTTGTCCAAACCTAACGCACTTAATTCTGGGTGAACTTCGATCTTAAGCCTGACCTCAGAAAACTTGGTTAAGACACCAGACACTGCCGACTCTACTGGTACGGCCAACATAATCAATGCAAAAAAGAGCAATGGATACATTCGGCTCATCGGCGTGTTCCTTCCTGATTTGCGATGATTCTCCTACCAAACAGCTACGGCTGTCAGCCTGAGATTTAGCTTGGGTTTGGGCTGAACTAGCGGTACCATCTAAACTAAATGATCTTGAGGCCTAGCTTGGCCAGCGATAAGCCGGTGCCCTCCTGCCCGGTCTGTCCCCTTATCTCAAACAGGGGTGGCTTTTCAGGAGGGGGGAATGGCAAAAAAGATGCCTGAAGAAGAACCGGATCGTTACT
This sequence comes from Binatia bacterium, assembly GCA_036443615.1. Lineage (GTDB taxonomy): Bacteria > Desulfobacterota > Binatia > UBA9968 > CAXXLF01 > JACZXR01. The sequence goes on from JAZFYO010000189.1 coordinate 4,450, forward strand.
TTCCCAAAATCAGTCGTGAATACCACCTGGAAGAATCGCACTATATCCAAGGCCATTGGGGTCAAAAATGGGTGAGACAATTACGCCAAAGGCCAATTCCCGTGGGCGAGACTGATAAAACAGCGCAAGCGGTCTATTACCCTGGTTGCCAGTAATCCTCCTCGAAAATTATTCCCTTTGGTTTTAAAGACTTCCCGCATTAGCCCATCATCAGGGTATCAAAGCGGATGTCAAATGATGGGTCTCTCTGGATGCATCGAAGTCTCCTGAACATCAGCGGAAAGTTAGCACAAGAGAATCCAAAAGTCATCATCAGGGAGGAGACAACATCATTTGCTTTTTTATTTAGGCCTGTATTAGACCAGGGTACGAGGCCCTTACGGCAAATTCAAAAAATAGTGGAGAAAACCCATCATGCAGATAAAACGCGTCACCACAGAGCACGTTACCGAGCCAGTACCCCAGACCTGGTCTAACTGCAGGGTCGTTGGCAACCACGTCTTTATCTCCGGCATGACCTCCCACGACCAGCAAGGCCGGATCTCCGGCGCAGGCAGCTTCTACGGACAAGCACAACACTGCTTCCAGAAGATCAAGCACCTGATGGAAGCCGCCGGCGGAAAAATGAACGACATCGTCAAGGTGAACATCTACGTGACTGACATCAAGCGGCGGGAAGAGGTCTGGAAGGCGCGCCGCGAGTTCTTCACCGGCGATTTTCCCTGCTCAACTCTCGTGGAGGTAAGCGCCCTGGGTCTCCCGGGCATGCTGGTGGAAGTTGAGGCTCAGGGGTTCATCGGCGCCGGTGCCGATTGACGCTGCTAATAAGTATTGACAAATGACCGCCCATCGACGACGGCGTGTGCAAAGGGGACAGCAGGCCGCTTATTCTTGCAGTTCATCGTCAAGTTCGGGGACGTTGCCATTCTCATTTATCGGTTGCGGGAAGTCGGGATAGAACCATCCGTTGGTGGAGGTACTGACCGATGCCTTGTTCATGGTAGTGATACAGGGGTTTCTATCCGAGGTGACGAAGTTGAACAGCACCTCGGCAAGTAATGATATTCCATTTGTGAAAACAGCTGCACCGATAGACGCGCCCGTTTTCGCGATCCCGACCGGGTCGGGTTCGGTCTTCGGCTCGGCCAGCGTGCCGCCCACTCGAACCAGGTTGCTGAGGGAAATGGCGTTCACGCTGATACCTTGATGCGCCTCGGGGTGGATACTGAAAGTCAGTTCCTCGGTCTCCAGGTTGATGGCGCCGCTGCCGATGAGGTTCATCTTGCTGGTCTCAATGGCGACCCCATTGTTGGTTACGGCGATGCCATCCTTGATGTCGAAGAGCGCGACCCCGCACCGAAGGGAAGTGTACTCGTCCCTCTCGGCGAACGGGTTAATCATGTGCATGAACTCAATCATAAGGTCAGGGGCAGCAATGTTCACGACGGAGTTGTGAATTCGGCCCTCACCCATTGTCACTAATATGCGCCCGTCGAGCTGAGCCAAGAGCTCGCGCACCGAGTTGCCGTGGCCCTCGAGGTCGATCGTGAAATCGGTCTTGCCCCCGCTAATGATATTCTTCACCTGTGCCTGCTCGAGTAGGCGGCCTACCTCCACCTCCTTGCCTTCCAAGTGGGTGGTGAGCCTTGCCGTCGTGTCGCTGGAATTCAGGGTCACCTCGGCAGAAACAGTACCTCCCGCCAGTTTAGCCTTTGCGTGTTTCACCCTTAGCTGCTCGTCCTTGAGGTTCAGCTCTACGCTCACCTGTTTCAGGGGGATGCCCTGTGCACGGATATGGTCGGCCTTGAGCGTCACGTCTACGTTCGCCCAACGCATGAAATTAAGCGGCAGCGGGTATGGGGGAAAGATCAGCTTTTCGTCCGAGGAGTCCTCTTCCGGCGCACTGGCGTAGTCGGAGTCCTCTTCCGGCAGGCCGACGGAGACGGGCGTGAAGTCTGCGAGATCGATTAGGGTGCTGGAGAGGCGCGCGGACACGTTGGGTAACATGCCGTCTACGGCTACGGTCACCACGCCCGACAGATCACTGTTGCCGACGGTGGCCTTGAGGTCCTTGATCGTGAAAGTCCCCTGTTCCTCCAGCACCTTGCCGGTGATCCAGATGGGGCCAAGCTCTGGTAAGTCGGTTCCGGCCAGCCTGGAAAGGTCCGCAAGGGAATCCGCCTTCATTGTTAAAGTTAGGTTCGCCTTTTGCTGCTTACTCTTGGGGTTCAGCGCTGCGTCCACCTGTTTCAAGGCCAGGCCCGGCGCGTGGATATATTTAGCCTTGAACGTCCCGTGTGCGTCCGCCGAAAGCAGTGCCTTCAGCAGCGGCAGCGGGTTGGTGGGTGGTACATCTGTGAGATCGATCAGGGTGGAGGAGAGGTGTGCGGACACCTTGGGTTTCGTGCCGCCGACATCCACCGTCACCTCGCCCGACAGATTACTTTTGCCGACAGTAGCCTTGAGGTTCTTGACCGTGTAGACTTTCTTTTTGTTCGACACCTTGGCAGTGATCCGGAGGGGGCCGATATCGGGTAAGTCGATCCCTGCCAGCTCGGAGAAATCAGCAAGGGAATTAGCCTTTATTTTAACGGCGTGGAGGTTCACCCCCTTGCCCTTCATAGGCTGGGCGACCGAGCCGTCCACGTTGACCTTAGTATTGTCTGCCTTGAACTCTAGCTTGAAGGGGAACGATTCGTTTTTCACGAGCTTGCTGAAGGCCCCCAGGGTACCGTCCACATCAAAGTGACGACCGGTAAAAGTTGCCGCAAGATTCAGGGCGATGGGACCGTCGAAGCTGTCGGCGCGCGCGGAAAAGTTTTTGATACCAAGCTTGACGGTCTTTCCGGAGACTCCGTCATGGAATGTCAGCTGGCCATTTTTGACCTGTATCTCGCCGATGTCTAGGGCCAGCGTGCCGCCGTCGTCGGCTTCGGCCGGTTGCTTGGGCTCTCGCGTCGCCCTAAGGCCGAAGAACTCCCAGTTGCTGTGCCCCTTGGCGTCGGTTTCGACAAAGATGTCTGGCTCGATCAGGATCAGACGCTTCACCTGGAGATCACCCTTCATAAGCGGAATCAACGCCACCTCGGCCTCAAAGCGCTTCACCGTGACCATCTGAGGCCGAATGCCCCATGGCGCGTTGGCGAAGCTTACCCCCTCCACCACTACCGTGGGCGAAAGCGAACCGGTGAGATCCAAATCTCCCTCTATGCGAATATCACGGCCGGTGGCCTCCTTGATCTTCTGGGCGATGAGGGGTTTGTACTGGTTGATTTCAGTGGTGCCGACGGCCACCACGATGGCGACGATCAACGAGACGGGCGGAACAACACTAAACATCAGGACTGTGCTAAAAGACATTGATCTTCTCGCGTGAGTCCAGATCGTGTGGGTGAGGCGCCGAAACTTTATGAAGCGAATTTGCCCGAGCGAACTCCTCCATAGTTTTCGGATGCAAACCATAAATAGGTCTTTCTTAGCCTTATGGTGTTTCACACTCTGTACCCCTGCTCTCCCTCTGCGCTTGCCTGGACCTTAAGTGCGCCCTTCACTGCTGGATGACCTGTGCCAGGTTTGACCGTTCAAAGGCTTGAGACGCACATGCCCCATCCCCTACATGGCAGCTTCTATGCCATCCGTTCTTGCATGGATAAGTCGGGTCCATAACCCACTGGAATATCAAGTGATTTTCTTAATTCATCGGTATTTATTTATCATCTATCCGTATCTGATCCGAGCAGTGTGTCCCGTTCTGATCTCATTTCCTCGTCTCAATTCCGTTAATGAGTCTCAAACTGAGCTTACTCTATTACCTTAGGTGCTTGGGGATTTTGGAAGGTGGTGGGGATAGAACAGGGACCAGGGGGCACCCCAGGAAATTGAGGGAAAGGGACATAATAAAGCTGGGAGGGAGAGTTGATCGATCCGTACGAACCCAATGATTACAAAGCCATCATCTCCGATGATTGGGAACGCCATGAAAAGAGAAGAATCAAGATGATAAAGCGGCAGGGTATACCTGTCGTAGCAACGTCAATATGTCAGGTTGACAGCAACGTGAAAATGTCAGGGTAACAGTTCATTACGTGCAAAGAATCTCGTTGACACCTCATGGAATCAAGGGATATAGTAAAAGCCCGTAACGTGCTCACCTTGAAGCGCGTTGCGGTTTTTTTGTTTTTGGGGATGAAAAGGTTAATCTCTAGATGTGGCGGGTGGTGGGCTTAGGCTCTAAGGTTAAGGCTGTTTATGACCGTTGTGGCAATTATTCCGGCACGTTATGGTTCTACCCGCTTTCCAGGCAAACCCTTGGCCACCATCGAGGGCAAGCCGATGGTCCAGCATGTGTACGAGAGCGCTTCAAAGGTCTCAGGTCTGGATAGGGTTTTGGTCGCTACGGATGATCGACGAATCTTGGAGGTGGTAAGGGGGTTTGGTGGGGAGGCAATCCTCACATCAGGAGATCACGTTAGCGGGACCGATCGATTAGCCGAGGTGGCTAGGAAGATAAAAGCCCGGTGGTATGTTAATGTACAGGGTGACTTGCCCTTCGTCCGGTCCCAGACGATTTCGCGAACCTTGAAGTCCCTCCAGCGGGATCACTCCATTCCGATGGGGACGGCCCGGACGCCCATTCTGCATCAGGAAGAGTTGTTCAACCCTAATGTGGTCAAGGTGGTAACTGACGCTCATGGTTTTGCTCTATATTTTTCCCGTGCCCCCATACCGTATCTCCAGGGGCATAATGGTTCGAACAGGAAAGATAAAGAGATATGGGGTCATCGCCATCTTGGAATTTATGTCTATCGGCACGATTTTCTCCTCAGGCTCTCTCGACTGCGGCCGGTGGCGCTGGAACGTGCTGAAGGGTTGGAGCAACTTCGACCGTTGGCGCATGGGTACCGTATTCGAGTTATCGATGTGGATGAGCCTTCGGTGGAGGTGGATACCCCGGAGGATTTGAAAAGGGCAAAGAGTTATTTAAGGAGATTGAGGATCAGAGAATAGCTATGGCTAGGGCCAAGACAAAATTTATATTTGTGACAGGTGGAGTGGTGTCTTCTTTGGGGAAGGGATTGGCCTCTGCTTCCATTGGAGCGCTGCTGGAGAGCCGTGGGTTAAAAGTGACCCTATTGAAGATGGATCCTTACATCAACGTCGATCCGGGCACGATGAGCCCATTCCAGCACGGGGAGGTCTTTGTCACCGATGACGGCGCGGAGACCGATCTCGACCTAGGACACTACGAGCGGTATGTCTCTACGCCGATGGGGCGGAAGAATAATTTTACCACTGGACAGGTCTATGACACGGTCATCGCCAGAGAGCGCTCTGGAGACTACCTGGGCGGAACAGTTCAGGTTATTCCCCATGTGACCGATGAGATCAAACGGCGCATTCGGGCCGCTGCAGAAGACTACGACATGGCGATCTGTGAGGTGGGCGGGACCGTAGGGGATATTGAGGGTCTCCCATTTTTGGAGGCAATACGACAGTTTGGTTGGGAAATTGGACGTGAGAACGTTCTCTACATCCATCTCACGTTGGTCCCATACATCGCTGCCGGAGGGGAATTGAAGACAAAGCCCACCCAGCACAGCGTTAAGGAACTCACGGGGATGGGGATCCAGCCCGATATCCTTCTCTGTCGAACAGATCGTCTCTTGGATAAAAAGCTCAAGTCAAAGGTTGCTCATTTTTGCAACGTGGACGAAAATGCGGTGATTACCGCCAAGGATGTGGAGTGGATTTACGAGGTCCCTCTGGTCTTTCACCAGGAGGGGCTGGATGAGAGGATCGTGGAAAAGCTCCAAATATGGACCGGTTCGCCGAACCTCAGGAGATGGCACAAGATCGTCCATGTTCTAAAGAGCCCGAAGGAGTCCGTTAGGATTGCTGTGGTTGGGAAGTATATGAGCCTTACGGAATCCTATAAGAGCCTCATAGAAGCCTTGGTCCACGGGGGCATAGCCAATGACGCAAGGGTGGAACTGAACTGTATCGAGGCGGAGAAAATTGAACAGGACGGGGTCAAGGGGATATTGGGTCAGGCAGATGGTATTTTGGTTCCAGGTGGATTTGGAGATCGCGGGAGCGAGGGGAAGATCAGGGCGGTACGCTATGCTCGCGAGAACCGCATCCCCTTTTTGGGGATCTGTCTGGGGATGCAGATGGCGGTGACAGAGTTTGCACGTAATGTCTGTGGGCTCACGGGTGCTAATTCCAGCGAGTTTGATGAAAAAACCCCCCATCCGGTCATTCATCTTATGGACGCGCAGAAGGGGATTAAGAAGAAGGGCGGTACCATGCGGCTTGGGGCCTATGCCTGTGTCTTGCAGGAACATTCCTTGGCCCTGAAACTCTATCGGAAGAAGAGGATATCTGAGCGCCATCGCCACCGTTATGAATTTAATAATAACTATCGCGAACTCTTTAATGGTAAGGGAATGATCCTGAGCGGCCTTTCTCCTGAAAGGACCTTAGTGGAAGTCATCGAGCTCAAAGACCATCCGTGGTTTGTCGGCTGTCAGTTTCATCCGGAGTTCAAGTCCCGTCCCACAGATTGCCATCCCCTCTACAAAGGCTTTATCAAAGCAGCCTTACAGAACCGCTTAGCACAGAGCGACATCCCCAGAATAAAAGTGGCGCGGACATGAGACCCCTCATTGCATCCTGCACTGTGTCCTGTTCGAGTGATTGAATGGCACCCAGAAGCGTCAGTGTCGGAGGCTTTGAGATAGGTGCGGGAAGGCCCCTGGCACTAATTGCCGGTCCATGCGTGATTGAGGGGAAGGAGGCTGCGCTGCGCCACGCCTCTCTTCTGAGGGAGATGACAGACCGAGTCGGCATTCCGTATATCTATAAGTCCTCATACGATAAGGCCAATCGAAGTTCCCTCGAGTCGTACCGCGGCCCGGGTATCGAGCGAGGGCTTGAAATTTTGGCCGAGGTGAAGGAAAAGATCGGCGTTCCTCTGTTGACCGATGTCCATGAGAAAGAACAGGTGAGCTTGGTCCAAGGGGTAGTGGATGTGCTTCAGATTCCGGCCTTTCTCTGCCGTCAGACCGATTTTGTCCTTGCGGTGGCTCAATCGGGGAAGGTGATCAATGTTAAAAAAGGTCAGTTTCTGGCCCCCTGGGACATGCGCAATGTCATAGAAAAGATCGTTTCCACCGGCAATGAACAGGTGATGGTGACCGAACGAGGAGTCTCCTTTGGCTATAATAATTTGGTTTCGGACATGCGTTCACTGGTCATAATGCGGGAGTTGGGTCATCCAGTGGTATTTGATGCAACCCATAGTCTTCAGCTCCCTGGTGGGCTCGGGAAGGCCTCGGGAGGTGAGCGGCAGTTTATTGATGCCTTGGCCCGTGCTGGGGTGGCTGTTGGAATTGATGCGATTTTCATGGAGGTTCATGAAGATCCAGATCGCGCACTGAGCGACGGGCCCAATTCCCTTTCTTTGAAAAAGCTCGAGGGATTGCTGAGGAGGCTAAAGGAGATTGACGGAATCGTGAAAGATGGTTTAAAGGGCTGATCATGATGGGGCGTGCCACAATGCTCAAACGGGCCCGCAAGGTCCTGGGCATAGAAGCAAGCGGCATCCTTTCTCTCAGGGACCGACTCGACGAGAGCTTCATCCGAGCCGTAGATTTGCTTTATAGCTGTGAGGGAAAGGTAGTCGTTACCGGGCTTGGAAAGTCTGGGCTGATCTGCCGCAAGGTTGCTGCCACTCTGTCTAGCACGGGGACCCCGTCCTTTTTCCTCCATGCCAGCGACGGGACCCACGGGGATCTAGGCATGGTCAAGGAGAGGGATGTCGTATTGGCCGTATCCAACAGCGGTGAGACCGAGGAGCTTTTGAAACTTCTCCCCATCATCAAACGGATGGGCTTGAAGCTTATCGTGATGACCGGCAATCCTAACTCCGCTCTGTCCCGTACTGCCGATGTGATTCTGAACGTGGCGGTCAAAGAAGAGGCCTGCCCTCTGGGCCTTTCACCTATGGCAAGCACGACCGCAGCCATGGTTGTGGGTGACGCCCTGGCAGTCATCCTTTTAGAAAAAAGGGGATTCAAGGAAGAGGACTTTGCCCTGCGGCACCCGGGGGGAATTTTGGGACGTAAGCTCCTTCTCCTTGTGGGGGATCTGATGCACAATGGCAGAGAATTGCCACTGGTGAGCAAAGACAACCCAATGAAGGAGACCCTTCTGGAGATTACCTCTAAGCGGTTGGGGGTGACCGGGGTGGTGGACCGTCAGGGCGGACTGGTCGGCATAATCACCGACGGGGATTTGAGGAGGGGGCTGGAAAGCAAGGGAGATATCTTCCGCCTTAAGGCAAAAGATCTGATGGTCCGAAGTCCTAAAACGATTCCCGCGAATGCGCTTGCGGCTCGCGCCGTAGCGTTAATGGAGCAGTATTCCATCACCTCCCTGTTCATCCTGGAGGATGGAGGACGGAAGCCCACAGGCATCGTTCACCTCCATGACCTCTTGAAGGCTGGCATCGATTAAATCCTATCTGTGAAGCGTATCCCTGCAGAGATCCGAAGGAAGGCCCGGAGGATCAAACTTCTCCTCCTAGATGTGGACGGGGTTCTTACCGACGGGGGAATTGTCGTGGACGACAAGGGTGAAGAGATCAAACGCTTTGATGTGCGAGATGGACATGGGATCAGGCTGCTGATTCGGTCTGGCATCGATGTTGGGCTACTGACGGGGCGCTCCTCTCGTGTGGTGGAACATCGTGCCAGAGATCTTGGCATCCGCATGGTCTACCAGAAAGTATTTAATAAGATCGACGCCTATCGGAAGATCAAGAGGAAAAAACGTATAACAGATCGAGAGGTGGCATACGTCGGGGATGATATTGTGGATCTCCCCGTCCTCCGGAGGGTTGGGCTGAGCATTATGGTAAAGGATGGGTGGGAGGGATTGAGGGATGAGGTGGACTATGTAACGGGACAAAAGGGAGGTCGAGGGGCAGTGCGTGAGGTAGTCGAGATACTCCTCCAGGCCCAGGGAAAATGGGAAGAAATTACAAGAAGGTACTACAAATAATCCTTGTTTGAGAGGAACTCAGGGCGAACGCAATTTCCATGCCCATTTGCTTTACAGGTAGAGAAAATGGTATAAGCAAATTTCATGCCGTTTTTCTTTACAGACCGAGAAGGTGGTATCTCTTGAAAGTGGGAGACCGCTGATGCGCAAACGCAGTCTTAGGATACCACTGCTTGCCGTGGTCTTTATCTCTTTAGGAGTCGTGGTCTATAAGGTGGTGCAAAATTTGTCGCTTCAAAAGATTGCAGAGATAGAACAAAACCCGATCAAATTCTTGGATTATGTCCCTGAGAGTGCCCTGCGCCTCAAAGAGTTCAGGCGCATCAAGATAGAAGGGGGGCGGAAGGTGTGGGAGCTTACCGGCAAGGAGGCCGTCTATCTCAAGGCGGAAAAAGAGGCGATGATCAAAAAGCCCAGGCTCGTCTTTTTCCACGAAAACGGAGAAACCATGGAGCTCAGTGGAGATGAGGGGCATCTCTTCCTCAAGGACGGCGGAATGGAGAAAATGGAGTTGCAGGGGACAGTGGAAGTGAATTTTCAGGGGTACATCCTACAGACAGATGAGCTCCACTATCTCCAGGGCGATGATCGTGTGGTATCGCCTGGAAAGGTTACCGTGAAGGGACAGGGCTTGGAGTTGGAGGGGGTAGGGATGGAACTCTCTCTTCAGGACGAAAAGATTCGATTACTCGATAAGGTGAGGACCAAGATCCGGCCGGATCAGCTAGAGAAAAAGAGGATAAAGTCCGCAGGTTGAAGAAGAGCGGCCCTTGATGGTTAAGGTATGATCCGCGGATTATATGTCCTAGCAGTGCTCCTCGTTGCTCTTCATGGTACTGCCATCGGCGGAGAGGCGGCGGCGAAGGCTAAAAAGAAGGCTGAGGGGAAGTCCTTCAAGAGGGAAAATAAAGAGCCGATCGTCATTACGTCGGATCGCATGGAGGTAGATCGCAAGAACAATACGATTTCCTACAAGGGGCATGTGATTGTCGTCTGGGGAGCCGCGACCATGAAAAGTGAAACCCTGACGGCTAACTATGATCCGGGGTTGGAAACACTCAACAAGGTTGTAGCAAAAGGGAAAGTCCGGGTGACTCAGGGGAAGCGGGTAGCAACGGGTGGCCGGGCAGTTTTCAAAAGTCAGGATAATACCATTACGCTTCTCGATAATCCTTTGGTAAGAGAGGGGAAGAATCAGGTTTCGGGTTCGCGCATCATCCTATTCATCAGTGAGGACCGGGTTGTGGTGGAGGGAGGTACCCAGAGGGTCAAGGCAGTGATTTTCCCGGAGGGGCTAGGAAAGCGGGATAAACAATAACGATGATACAGGTAAAAAACGATGAGTATTCTCAAGGCCGAGGGAGTAACAAAGGCCTTTAACGGGCGGCGTGTGGTTGATAACGTCAACTTGGAGATAGGAGGTGGGGAGGTGGTTGGTCTACTCGGCCCGAACGGGGCGGGAAAAACCACAACCTTCCACATGATCGTCGGTTTTGTGCGTCCAGACTGGGGAAAGGTTTTTCTAAACGGCGAGGACATGACATCGGCTCCCACCTATCTAAGGGCTCGTGCTGGGATTAGCTATCTACCTCAGGAATCTTCTGTTTTTCGTCGCTTGACTGTGGAGGAAAACCTCTTTGCCATTCTCGAGACCCTTGATCTCACTAGGCAGGAACAACAAGATCGTGCAACGAAGCTTTTGAATATGCTTGGGCTCAGCCAACTAGCCAAGCAAAAGGCCCAAACTCTTTCAGGTGGAGAGCGGCGCAGAGTGGAAATAGCCCGTGCCCTCGTGATCTCTCCGTTCTTTGTCCTTTTGGATGAGCCCTTAACGGGGGTTGATCCGATAGCTGTGGGGGAGGTTCAAAAGATCATTCGGAGGCTCAGCACGGGCGGCATCGGCGTACTCATAACGGATCATAACGTGCGCGAGACCTTAGGAATTTGTCACCGGGCTTACATCATGAGCGATGGGGTGATTCTGGAAGAGGGAAGTCCTGATAAGATTGCCTCGAGTCCCAAGGCACGAAGGGTTTATCTCGGCGAAGAATTTAGACTCTGAACATGGCAATTGAATTAAGACTAGTCCAAAAACTTGCCCAACAGCTTGTCATGACGCCTCAGCTGCAGCAGGCGATCAAGCTGCTGCAGCTCTCTCACCTCGATCTGGAGGGATTGATCTCCGCAGAACTGCAGGAAAATCCGGCGTTGGAGGAATCTACTGCCGAAGAGGAGAGGGAGTCGGAACAGGCGGAGCAGACTAAGGAGCAAGATAAGACCCGTGAACTGGCCACGGATAAAAATAGTCCCTTAGATTGGCAGGATTATCTCGACAGCCACTCCAATGCTATTCATGGTTCGCTGACGTCGGAGGCTACCCGGGACGATGATGAAGGTTTCCCTTCTTGGGAAAATACCCTGACCAAGACGGAGACGCTCCAAGACCATCTGGTGTGGCAACTTCGGCTTTCCGGTCTCAACGAGTCTGAGGAGACCATTGGTCTTCATATCATAGGCAACCTGGATGACAGAGGTTACGTGGATCTGACACTAGATGAGTTGTGTCGTGCCACAGGGGCTGTCCCGGAAGAGGCAGAGCGGGTATTGAAGCGTGTCCAGTTGTTTGATCCTGTGGGAGTTGCCGCGCGTGACCTGAGAGAGTGCCTCTTGATTCAGTTAGAGAACCTTGGCCTTGGTAGCAGTCTGGCTGCCCGGCTGGTCTCCGACCACCTCTCCGAACTGGAGTCCAAGCGTTATGAAAAGGTGGCTCGAAGCCTTGGTGTCTCCGTTGATGAAATCATGACGGCATCTCATGTGATCGAGACACTGGAGCCCAAGCCAGCTCGGGGATTTGGAGAAGAACAGGTCCGCACCGTAGTTCCAGACGTCACTGTGCAAAAGATCGGAGATGAGTACGTAGTGTTACTCAACGACGAGGGTGTTTCCCATCTGCGTATCAGTTCCCTGTACCGTCGACTGGCTGGTGTGGAGGGGCAGGAGGCCGCCCAGGCCAGGGAGTACCTTGAAGAGAAGGTCCGGTCGGCCACATGGTTAATCAAGAGTATTCAATGGAGGCAACAGACGCTTTACCGTGTCACCCAAAGTATATTCAAAGTTCAGCATGATTTTCTGGATCATGGGGTGAGCCAACTCAAGCCTATGGTTCTAAGGGATGTGGCTGAGGATATAGAAATGCATGAGTCAACGGTCAGTCGAGCGACAGCTAATAAGTACGTCCATACACCGCAGGGCCTCTTTGAACTCAAGTATTTTTTTCAGAGCGGTCTTCGGAAGGACAATGGGGAGGATGTGGCTTCGGAAAGCGTAAGGGAAAAAATTCGAAGCCTCATCTCTACCGAGAACCCGATGAAACCTTACAGCGATCAGGATCTTGCCAGGCTCCTCAGCGATCAGGCGATCAGTATCGCCCGGCGCACGGTAGCCAAGTACCGGGAGGCCATGAGGATTCTGCCCTCGTCGAAGCGGCGGCAGCCAAACTTAAGAAGGTAGGGAGGAATAGGGTCGGGGGGTGAGCTCTGACTGATGAAAAAGTCCTGGAGACCTTCTGCACAAGCTGCTGACCGACGTGCTCAAGTGTTATGCTGAATAGATATTGGATAAGATGAGCAAGTGTTTTTACTGTCCACTGCGGGGCCATGTGGTCCTGTCTTTTAATTCTTAGAATCAAAACCTTACCGAAGTGGCCACTCAGGTTGGGCAAGAGGGTATTCACGGGCGGGAAGAGAGCAGAGATCCCGTCTCGGCGATTGAGCTGGTAACGAATGGGATCGGTCTGCAAATTAGAAAAATCTTAAGGTGACAGAGTGCAGAGGGGGGGCATAGCAGTTGAAAATCACGGATTTCTTGGATGCAGCCATGATTATTCCCGACCTCAAGGGTAGGGATAAAACCGCCGTCTTAGAGGAAATGGCGAAATTGTTGGCTTCTCATTACCAGTTCACAGATACCCAGAGATTGTTGGAAATACTTCTCGCAAGAGAGAGAGTCTGTAGCACGGGAATAGGAGAGGGGGTAGCCATTCCACATGGGAAGGTGCCCGGGGTCAAGCATGTCTTTGGAGCATTCGGTCGTAGTCCTAAAGGGGTTGATTTCCAAGCTCAGGATGGCTGTTCTACCTACCTTTTTTTTCTTCTGGTAGCGCCGGAGGATTCCACATCTGATCACCTGAAGGCTCTGGCAAGAGTCTCCCGTATGCTTCAAGATGCCGAATTCCGTGCACGGCTCATGGAGGGAAAGACGAGTGAGGATATCTTGAACGCGATCAAAGAGAAGGACAGGAAGCTGTAAACTCTCTAAATTTTATGGCCAGAGTCCTTGATATTATGGTGGTAACTGGGCTTTCCGGATCGGGAAAGAGCATTGCCATTCGAGCCCTAGAGGACAGCGGTTATTTCTGCATCGACAACCTTCCTGTCCTATTGATTCCCAAGTTTATCGACCTTTGCCAAGGATATCAGGAAGGGATCCAGCGGATCGCTCTCGGAATCGATCTTCGTGAGGGGTATTTCTTCCAGCACTGGCCTAATGTGCTTGCCGAGATGCGTGAGGCAGGGCATCACGTGGAGGTCCTTTTTTTTGATGCAAGCAATGAAGTGCTTCTGCGCCGTTTTAGCGAGACGCGGCGACCTCACCCGCTGGCGGGTACAGCGCCGGTCGAGGAAGGAATTGCCCGTGAGCGTAAGGCGTTGGAGGGCATGCGGGCCTTAGCGGATAAGGTCATTAACACCAGCGAATTTAATGTTCACGAGCTAAAAAAAGAAATAGCAAATTATTACACTCAAGTCTTGAGCCCGCGCAAGATGATTTTTTTTCTGACTTCGTTCGGTTATAAATATGGCATCCCTCACGATACCGACATGATCATCGACGTGCGGTTTCTCCCGAACCCCTATTTCGTAAATGACCTGAGAGGAAAGAGCGGGTTTGAGCCCGAAGTGCAGAACTTTGTCTTGGGACTAGAAGAAACTCATACCTTTCTGGACCGACTCTATTCCCTGCTCGACTTTACGGTTCCGAAATATGAACGGGAGGGGAAAAGTAACCTGACTCTGGCCCTCGGTTGCACAGGGGGGAGACATCGATCCGTAGTTCTGGTGGAGGAGTTGAGAAAAAAGTTGGCAGGGAGGGAACTGCGGATTCACGTGAAACACAGAGACATCGATAAGTAAATGGATGGTCAAGGTCAGCAAGAGGTTTGAAATCAAGAATCGGCTCGGATTGCATGCCCGGGCAGCGGCGCTGTTGGTCCAGACGGTCCTCCGGTTTTCTTCGGACGTAAAATTTTCCAAAGATGGTCTGATAGTCAACGGGAGGAGTATTATAGGAGTTCTGACCTTGGGTGCCGCTAAGGGAAGCAAGGTTCGCGTGGAGGCCAGCGGTAAAGATGCAAAGGAACTGGTCCGCGCTGTTGAAGAGCTCATCGAAAAAAGATTTCATGAAAGTGAGTGAGCTTGACTTTCCTGTGGGTTGTCCGCTATGGGAAGTGATTCCAATACGAGGGGGAGCATTCTAAGATGGCGGGCCGGATAAAAGATACGGGTTTTCTGTTCACCTCCGAATCGGTTTCTGAAGGGCATCCGGACAAGTTGTGCGATCAGATCTCTGACGCCATCTTGGATGCTCATCTGGCCCAAGATCCAGAAAGTCGAGTTGCCTGCGAGACCCTGGCCAAGAGCGGGATGGTAGTGATCGCAGGAGAGATCACGAGTAAGGGCCGAGTCAGTTATTCGGACGTTGCACGGGAAGTGATCCTTGATATTGGCTACAACGACATGGCTACGGGCTTTGATGGCAACAAGTGCGCTACCCTCGTGGCAATGGAACCCCAGTCACCGGATATCTCCATCGGGGTTACGGAGGGCGAGGGGCTGCATAAAGAACAGGGTGCTGGTGATCAGGGCATGATGTTCGGTTATGCCTGTGATGAGACCCCAGAGCTCATGCCGTTCCCAATACAGATGGCCCATAACCTGGTCAAGTATTTGGCCAAGATTCGAAAAGGTGGGGAGGCTCCCTTTCTCAGACCCGACAGTAAGTCTCAGGTAACGGTTGAATACCGGGACGACAGACCTGCCCGGGTGAGCAGCTTAGTGATATCCACGCAGCACAGTCCGGATGTTAAAAATGAGAAACTCAGGGAGACAGTGGTCGATGGAGTGATCCGAGCTGTAGTGCCCGCTGAATTCTTAGATCGGGATACGGTCTATCACGTGAACCCAACCGGTCGCTTCGAGATAGGTGGACCTCAGGGAGACTGCGGTCTCACTGGACGAAAGATTATTGTAGATACCTACGGCGGCATGGGACACCACGGCGGGGGCGCCTTCTCAGGCAAGGACCCCTCCAAAGTGGATCGCAGCGCCGCCTATATGGCCAGGTATGTTGCCAAAAACATCGTTGCCGCGGGGTTGGCGCGCAAGTGTGAGATGCAATTGGCCTATGTGATCGGGGTAGCTGAGCCTGTTTCGGTTGCGGTCGATACCTTCGGAACCGGCGTTATTCCGGATGCGGGGCTGGCTCAGGTGGTTCGTGATCTCTTTGACCTCAACCCCAAAGGCATAATTCAGACATTGGACTTGAGAAGACCTATCTATCGACAAACAGCAACTTATGGTCACTTTGGGCGAGCTCCCGAAAATGGTTTTTTTACATGGGAGAAGACCGATCGGGTTGGTGATCTCCGTAAAGCTGCCGAAAAGATCTGAATGAGGTCCGGGCAGGAGGAGGGGGAATGCAGTCATGGGAGAGAAAAGGAGTCATATCCGGTCGATCAGTTTAGCCGCACAGGGAAGGAAGCGCATACTTTGGGCGGAACAAGACATGCCTGTTTTGAGGAGGGTGCGTAGCCGCTTCCAAGAGGAAAAACCTTTTCAAGGACTTCGTTTTTCTGCCTGTCTCCACGTCACTGCCGAGACCGCAAATCTAGTTCGGACGCTAAAATCTGGGGGTGCGAGAACCGTTCTCTGTGCCTCCAACCCTCTTTCCACTCAAGACGATGTGGCTGCTGCTTTGGTCCAATACGACCGCATACCGGTCTTTGCCATCAGGGGGGAGGACCGCAAGACCTACTTCCGCCATCTCCGAGCTGCTCTGGACCATGTGCCGGCCATCACCATGGATGATGGAGCGGATCTGGTTTCCATGCTCCACAAAGAATACGCCCGGATTGCGTCTCGAATGATAGCGAGCATGGAGGAGACTACCACGGGAGTCATTCGCCTGCGTGCCTTGGCCGCGGATGGAGCTCTTAAAATTCCCGTCATTGCAGTAAATGATGCCGCTACCAAACAACTTTTTGACAATCGCTATGGGACTGGTCAATCAACCATCGACGGCATTATTCGTGCGACGGATATCTTGCTGGCTGGCAAAAAGGTTGTGGCAGCCGGTTATGGCTGGTGCGGAAAAGGGTTCGCCTCCCGGGCTAGAGGAATGGGGGCTCACGTCATTGTGACAGAGGTAGATCCTATCCGGGCCCTCGAGGCCGTCATGGACGGTTTTGAAGTGATGACCATGAAAGAGGCAGCGAAGATCGGTGATTTATTCGTTACCTTGACCGGTGATATGCACGTGATCGGCAAAGAACACCTGCAGCTCATGAAGGACGGGGCCATTGTCTGCAACTCGGGACACTTTGACATCGAGATTGACCTCAAGGGTCTCAAGCAGATGTCGGTCAAGCGAGAAAAGAATGTCAGAAACCACGTGGACTCCTATACCCTGCCCCGGGGGAAAAAAGTCTATGTTTTGGGGGAAGGAAGACTGGTGAACCTCGCGGCCGCCGAGGGGCACCCTGCTTCGGTCATGGATATGAGTTTCGCAACTCAAGCCTTGGCTTCGGAGTGGGCGGTGAAAAATCGCAAGAGGCTCAAGTCTCAGGTCTACAACGTTCCCAACGTGGTGGAGAATTGGGTGGCGAGATTAAAGCTAGCCAGTATGGGAATCCACCTTGACACGCTTACCAAGAAACAAAAGGCCTATCTCACCTCCTGGGCCGTCGGGACTTAGCCGCAGGCCCTTGTGAGGGTAGAGGGCCTTAGGACGCAAGTCTCCGACTACAATGTGCACCGTTGTGGGATGCCCAACGGGGCAGCACGGGTAGGAGGAAAGATTGCCTGAACAGCAAGTCTCTTCCAAGCCTAAGATCGCGGTCTTCTCGGGACCAACTGCCACGATCCAGAACACCGAGCCGCTGGTAACCAGCAATAATGCTCGGGAGAAGTACGGATTGCCGCTCCATCGAAACCCAGACGGAAGCGCAATGCGTTTCGACGCCCTACGGCCTCAGCGCATCGCGGCCCCGGTAATGGTCTACATTGAACAGTTTAGCGCCCATCCGCTGGAGAGCGATGCGGCCGAGCTGTATGGTCCGCCTGACGGCTACATCAATCCATCCGGCGTATTTCACAAGGAGCGCCAGGGGCCAACTGACATTCCAGTCTACGAGGTAATTCTCCGGCCGCAAGACGGGCTTTACCCGTTGCCTTACATGGGACGGCAGGCCAACGGACAGGCATGGGAGGGCGATGGCACAAGGCCCTCCGCATCGGCAGAGCAGTGCCGCCAACCGTTCTATCCAGATGCCTCGCGCTTGTTTGAGGAGATCGACCGCCTGGGGATTGGCAACGACGGAGTGTCCTGCCTCCTTTCCTCCCGCGCCACTTTTGATTTTTATCGTGCGGCCCCATCGGGCGGCTACAAGAAGGGTCTGACCGAGGCCAAGCGGGCGGACGTAGGCCGGGGAGATATTACCCCAGAGGCTCTGGGTGAAGATTTCTTCCCCTACCGTCCCGGTCACCTGAGGCGCGAGCCGCCGATGGCCGTTCTGGCTCGGCTGACAAACATCGTTCAGCGGGCTATGGCCAGCGGCCAGTATGCGGGAGCCATTTGGCTGGAGGGGAGCCCATTCGTAGAGGAAACGAGCTACTGGCTAAATCTTCTAATCGACACCACGGTGCCTATTGTCGGAAACGCATCGCAGCGGCCGCATGGCTCGGTCAGCAACGATGGCGACCGCAACATCATCGATTCGGTGGATTATATTTTCTCCCACATTTGGGCGGACGAGAGTGGCCGTAACTGTGTTGGCGGGGTTGTCATCCAGGAAGAGCAGATCTTCACCGCACGGGAAGTCCAGAAGGGTGATGCTCGGCCAGGTGGATACGTAGCCACTGGGGGCCACGGGGGTATTGTGGGGACGATGGGCCAGCCCGGCCCGCCGGTTCTGACTTTTAAGACTGTCAAGCGGCACACGTACACCTCGGAAGTAAACATAACCCGCCTGCCTGGATCGGTAGAGGGCACGCGGCGCGTTGGCGGCAGGAACACCAAGGTTGACGTGCGAATCAAGGATGAGCACGGCGATCTTGTTCCGACGGCAATCCCGAAGGTCACGATTGTAAAGCATGCCCGCTATCTTCCTGAGGACGGCTCAGGCGACCCGGCCGCAGAGGTGGACATTCTGGCTCGGATCGAGAAGAACCTGCAGGAGGCCCCGCTGGCAGGCTTTGTGGCCGAGGGCGCGTCTCCGTTCGGTTCGATGAGCAACTCGGTCGACGCGGCCCTGAGGCGGGCAACCTTTAGCGGCATGCCCGTGGTTAAGGTTGGGCGCGGGAACGCCGAAGGGCCGGTGGATCCCGACCGTGATCCCCTGGCTATTGCGGGGAGCAACCTGACGGCCACCAAGGCCCGCATTCTCTTAATGGCTTGCCTGATGATGTTCGGGAGCCTGCCATTGGCTGCGGATCCCGGAAAGCCGACAGAGGCGGAGCTGGCAGCCGTTCAGGCCAAGCTGGCTGCTTACAGGGAAGTATTCCTAACACACTAGCGCAGAATGAGATGTCTTTATGGGCGGGCTTGAGCGCGAGATAAGGAGGAGGAACGGTAATGGCCAAAACCGCAGATAAGCCAAAATCCCACATGCACGACTACGAGGCGCACGTAAGAGCCGTCGAAGAGGATCTCGAATATTACAGGACCAAACGATTCGAACCCCGTGTCTTTTATTTGGCAAGAAGGGAAATAGTCACCCTCTATGATATCCTGAAGGCCAAATCCTCGGTGGGGTTGGACTTCAAGTATTCTGAGGAGGGCGATGGACATGGAAGGGATCTCGATACTCGTATCAGGTCCATCGAAGATGGGTTAGATGACTATGTCAGAGGAATTGGGCTCGTCTCATCGACCTCCATTAAGGGAATAGATATGGTCATAGAGGATACGAGAAAGGAGAGAGGCGATTACGACGCGTTCTTCCGGATAACCAAAAAGGAGCACCATGGGAGCCTCGAAGAGCGATTGGAAAGACTAGAAGCGGATTTGAAAGACTACCACATGCTTCTCAATGCCTTTACCCGGGTGCTGATCCAGAAGGAGCTTGTAAGCGAGGATGAGCTGAACAGGAAAAGAGAGGCCTTTAAAACACCGAACGTCTGGAATGGGGCTAGGATAGTGGCCAGGTGTTGGGTAGATTCTGATTTCAAAGATAAACTTATCGCGAAGGGGAGGGAGGTGGTTAGGGAGCTTGGAATAGCGCCGGGTCGCCTGGGTAAGCTGGGAGTGGTTGAAAACACGGGATCTATCCACAACGTCGTAGTTTGCACCCTGTGCTCCTGCTATCCTCACGACCTATTGGGAGATACCCCGTGGTGGTACAAGCATGACATCTATAAGAAAAGGATTGTTGTAAACCCGAGGGGAACCCTCGAAGAGATGTTCGGGCTAAAGATTCCCACAGATGTGGAGATCAGAGTGCACGACAGCACCTCCGATGTTCGCTACATGGTTATTCCAAGAAGGCCAGTAGGCACAGAGGGGATGAAAGAAGAGGAGCTTGCTAATTTGGTTACCGTCGATAGTCTCATCGGCGCCGGGGAGCCGCTTCACCCCTCCCGTCTTGCGGATGCGAAGGAAGCTCTACGGGCTCGCCCTGCGCCTTGATCTCGAAATTGTGAGTTGGCACTGTGAGCAGCGCGGGATACGAGTTTAAAGCAGGCGATCGGGTGACGGTCAAGCAAGAGAATCCGCTGGGAAACCCTAGGACACCCGTGTATGTCAGGGGGAAGAGAGGGGTCATTGCCGATGTCCACGGCGTGATTACCAACCCTCGTGATCATCGAGGTCTTTACCCTCCGCTCTATACCGTCATTTTTGACGTCAAGGAGGTCTTTGGAACCCAGACTGAAGATAAGCTCTGCGTGGATGTGCACGAGGAATGGCTCGAAGGTTCTTAATCTTATCGATCCCATGTGGGGTTTGATCCCAACCGGATATGATGTAGATAGGTAGATAGGAGGATACCATGGTCTCTCAAAAAAAGTCTGCGATTGGACAATTCATTGCCTCAATGCGCACCCTGTTCGCCGAAGAGCAAGACGTGGAAAAACGCTGGGAGAGGCTTGCGCCGCTGTTGCGTGAGCTGCTAGCCGACCCGGAGATAATGGCCCGTTCAAAGAAATGGCCAAAATGTGCTCAAGCTGAACGTGCGGAGAATCTTCTCTTCTACGTAGACCCCGACTTCGGATTTGTAATCAATGGACTGGTGAAGGCCCCCAACACGCGCACCAGTATTCACGATCACGCGCACAACTGGACGCTCTATGGCGTGTTGGATGGCAGCGAGAACATCGAACGATACGAGCGTCTTGACGACGGCTCCAAGCCCGATTATGCCGAGCTGCGAAATACTGGAAACTTTCGCGTGGGGCCTGGAGATATCGACCTGGTTCGCCCCTGGCAGATCCATGCGGAGGAGAGTGGGGATGAACGGACTGTGGCAATCATTTTGCGCGCCGAAAAGTCCGGAGGCTTTCTCCAGGGAAGGTATGATCCTGTCAACAAAAAGTATTGGCAGGGCTACGGCCCCACCCAGATTCCCTATAAGTTGGATTAGGACTGGTCTCTCGGGGGCCACATCAGGCTTCCCATGCCTCTCTCTGGTGGGGTAACCACTGCTCCTCGGTGCAACCAGCGTTGAGGAATCACTTCTCTCCGTGAATTCAATGCGTTGCCCTCTGGTTCTATTGCCTGTCGTGCACGTGGCCCTCCAACCATCGATCTCTAAATAGATTTCTACAAAATTCACCTCAAAGACTGGAAAATGCTAGTACAGGTGACATCAGGCTTTAGATATTGTCTATTCTAGCTTTTAGGGGTGTAATCGGATAATCTTTCTCTTTCGGGAGGAGGTCAGTTATGAAAGGCGCGCGCGACTATTCTGACGAGGACGTTGGCAACATCGTATTGCTGGAACACGTCAATGTGCAGATCCCGGACCAGGCGGTCGCTACTCTCTTTTATGTGGTCGGGCTCGGATTTACCCGTGATCCCTACCTGACCGTCGGCCTGGAGAACATGTGGATCAACGTGGGGGAGCAACAATTTCACCTCCCTACTAGAAGCGCGCAGGTGGTCCCGG
>JAZFYO010000190.1:0-3895 GCA_036443615.1 Binatia bacterium
AAAAGCTCACGCAGTTTGTTCTTGAGAAGCAGGAACAAGAGGGCGTGAGCAACGATAATCCCCAATACCAGCAGTATGATGGTTGTAAGATCCATAGCTTGATGCCCCTCTTGCGCCGTACCGGCTCCTTGTACTTATGAAAGGGAGTACTCTCATCAGAATACGTACACAGTCTGACAATCGGCTGGTCGTGTCCCAGTCTCGGCTACTCCTCTACAGAGTCGTGGCTCAAGAAGTAGTTCAGTGGTAAGACCGTGGTTTCTTTTTGAGTGGATAGGACCACATTGGTCCGTGTGGTGGTCACACCTGGCCAGGACTGGATTTCTGCCAGCAACTTTTCAAGAGTCGCTGTGTTATGGGTGCGGACTTTTAGAAGATGTGAGCCCTCGCCCGTGATGGCATGGCACTCGAGTATCTCATCGTATGTGGTAGCTCGCTCAATAATCTTGGGATAGTATCCAGGGGATTCGGAGGACACCAGGATGAAGGCGGTGACTTCCAGGTGCACCTTGCGAGCATCGAGCACGGCATTGATGCTGCGGATGAAGCCGGAGTCGCTGAGTTTGCGTATTCTTTCGCTCACCGAGGGGATGGAAAGCTTGACTTTCTCCGCCACTTCGCTGCGTGTGGTTTGCCCACGAGCCTGCAGAATCTCTAAAATCTTCAGATCGATTCCGTCCAGTTTGTGCCGAGTCATCTCACCATTTCTGTGGGCACCACACCGTTGTCCGGCTGCTGGGAACTCAATGGGGTGTCCAAAAAGTCCGAGGGATCAACACCTGAGCGGGCTAAATCTAGCCGATTGCTTCCGAGCCTCGTTCGCCGGTTCGAATCCTAATGCAGTCTTTTAGGTCCAGAACAAAGATCTTACCATCTCCAATCTCACCCGTTCTAGCCCCTTCGATAATGGCGGCAATCGTGGGTTCAACAAAATCCTCATTCACACTGATCTCTATCTTGACCTTTTTGAGCAGATTGATTTCCATGATGACACCACGGTAGGCTTCTGTATATCCTTTCTGTTCTCCGGCGCCTAGAGCATTCGTGACCGTCATCTTAAAGACCTGTGCATCGAATAAGGCTTGTTTCACATCCGTTAGTTTATGAGGTTGTATCATGGCAACGATCATTTTCATTTCATGCTTCCTTCCATCCTTGGGTCCAAAAAAGCCAACCAGGCAGAAAAAGGTGCAAAATCATCAATCAGTTAGAAACACCTGGAAGCCAGAGTAAGCTTCCATGGCATGTTCTCCGATGTCTAATCCCTTGAGCTCCACCTCTCTTTCCACACGGAGACCCACAAGCACCCGTATGAGCCAAAATATGAGAAGGGCCACGCCAAAGACGGTCACTCCGAATGCCCCAACGCCGGCCAGCTGCTTCAGGAAAGTATGTTCGGGGTTAAAACTAAAAATACCCACTGCTAAGGTCCCCCAAATACCGCAAACCAGGTGTACAGAAATAGCGCCTACCGGATCGTCAATTCTAAGCTTGGAGTCGATGAAGATTACGGAAAGCACCACCAGTGCACCAGCGATCAGTCCTATAAGGGTCGCCGCCCCCACCGAAACCGTGTCTGCCCCGGCTGTAATACCCACCAGTCCAGCCAGGCAGCCGTTCAAAACCATGGACAAATCAGGCTTCTTCTGGACCCACTGCGACACGAAAAATGCCCCCACCACACCCGCTGCGGCAGCTAGACAAGTTGTCACAAGTGTGCGGGATACGGCCCCAGGATCTGCCGATAAAACCGAACCCCCATTAAAACCGAACCATCCCAACCAGAGCATGAACACACCAATGGTTGCCAAGGGCATATTGGATCCGGGTATCGCCTTGACCAGGCCTCCCACATATTTACCAATCCTGGGCCCTAGAAGAAGAGCCCCCGCCAAACCTCCCCATCCTCCGACGGAGTGGACCAAAGTAGAACCAGCAAAATCATAAAAGCCCAATTGGTCTAACCAGCCACCACCCCATTTCCAACTTCCTACAAAGGGGTAGACCACACCGACAAACACCACTGTAAAGAGCAGGAAACTGTTCAGTCTGATTCTACCGGCTACAGCTCCGGAAACGATGGTTGCACCTGTGGCTGCGAACATGGCCTGAAAAAGGAAATCTGTATAGTACGTATAACCGCCATCGGCATATTCAATGAGACCAGCTGCTCCCTCCGGTGAAGATAATCCAAAGCCTGAAAAGCCTAGCCAGCTTCCAAGGATCCAGGCGTCACCCGGATACATTAAATTAAACCCACAGAAGGCGTAGGTTAACAGTCCGATGGAGACAATCATGGTGTTTTTAAAGAGAATATTGACCGTGTTTTTGGCTCTGATCAGACCGCTTTCCAAGGTGGCAAATCCCAGATGCATGACGAATACCAAAAAAGTCGCCACCATCATCCAGAGGTTATTGGCAACGAACAGGGCTTCATCTCCCGTTGCCCCTTGTGCATGAGCGGACGACCCAAAGCCAATCACCCATAGGATCGCAAGCATTGCCACTCGTATTGTTTTTGTTGAAATTTTTCTTGACATCTTCATCTCCTTCTTCTCCGTCTCTGCTTCGTTCTTCGACACTAGCCAGATCGAGTCATGGACTTGGTTGATGGCCTCCTGGTCAGATGAGGCGTTAGAAAGCAAGACTCAAATGTGAATCCTCCCCAAACGGTGTCGGCCAAGGTTGCTGGACTCCCGGAGGTTCCAAGGAGAACCTCTCGGGGATCTTGGAATTGGAAATCACGAATTTTTCCTAACAAGGTGCTGCAGGAGATCAAGGTAACCGCCGACCACCTCTTGCCCAAAGTGATAGGTAGACTGACCGTTCGGTTGAAATCGTGGGAAAATAAAAGATAGGGAAGAACTTTCTTATTAAATCTCAATTTCTCTCTTAATTTCCTTTATAAATAATCCAATTATCTTTAAATCTTTAATAGAACTTGGTGAAGATATAGTTGAATTTAGAAGAAGTCAAGAGTTTTTTTAAATAAATTATAGATTTAAGACTATTTTCAAAATATATGAAGTCAAATAGCATATTTTATCGGCTTTACTGGTTTGCAGCGCTAGCCCCTTACTGGATCCACAAACCATTCGTATTCAGGATCAGTCAGGCCGTCGTCCGGCTTCCGCCTTTTCTAGCCCGCATTTCTCACACTAGGTCGTCACGAAGCGGCGGAAGGGCCGGCCTGAGTGCGTTGCGCCACGCACGGAGGTACCCGCTTGCGGGTCGGGGGTACCCGCCTTGCGGGTCGCACAGTCAGGCCGGATCATTGTGCCGATGCAGTAGAGCGGGTGTGAGAAGTGCGGGCTAGAAGTCTGAACGGCTTGCCGGATGCTCTCTCGGGGGGGAGGATGATCCAGGGACCCCCGAGAGGCGGGAATCCCTGGATTGTCTTTGGGTAGGGTCAAAAAGGCCCTCTAGATATCGAAATAGAGCGCGAATTCGTAGGGATGAGGTCGAAGCCGCATGGGATCCACTTCATTCGTTATCTTGTATTCGATCCAGGTCTCGATCACATCTGGAGTAAAGACGTCCCCCTTCAGAAGAAAGTCATGATTCTCCTCCAATGCACCGAGCACTTCTTCCAGGCTTCCCGGCGTGGACTGAACATCGGCCAGATCTTCGGGAGGAAGATCGTACAGATCCTTGTCCATCGGATCAGGAGGAAGAATCTTGTTCTGGATCCCATCCAGTCCCGCCATCAACATGGCTGCAAAGGTCAGATAGCCGTTACAGGAAGGATCAGGTGGACGAAACTCGATACGTTTGGACTTCTCGCTTCGGGAATAGGCCGGAATGCGCACGCAGGCGCTACGATTACGCATGGAGTAAATCAGATTGATGGGCGCCTCAAATCCGGGCACCAGCCGCCGGTAAGAATTGGTGGTGG